>JAZOVR010000064.1:0-12613 GCA_045658785.1 Paludibacteraceae bacterium
TCCAAATAGTTTCAGCACCCATTCTCCTGCAAAAAGGAAGGTAATCAAAATTACTATTGTTGCTAAGGACACTTGCCAAGGAGAAATCTTCACACCTCTGCGTTCCATATTAAGAGTCACAGGTATATTCCCAAGCGGATCCACAATAGCAAACAAGAAAATGAATGACGAGAGCACTTGCCAGATGTCAAATGCAGCAAAAACAGAACCTAATTCTTCTAAAATATCTGTCATATTCATTGATTATTGATGTTTTCACAAAATAGGCTGCAAATGTACTGCTTTTTTTTGAATTGTGCAACAGTTTATTTGAAAAATCATATCACATCTAAAAATTACTAAAGCTTTTTTGCGCCTAAGAGAGAACACATGGAGGACTTTTAGAAAAAACAATAGTGTAAAACGCAAAGAAAATGTTGATTTTGTTGCATATATACTTTTTTTTTTATACCTTTGCAGCCGATTATGCGCTTTTACGCAAGAAACATACTACAGCCATGAAAAAATCAATTTTTATCACTCTCATCTCATTGGCACTATCAGCGATAGTATTGGCTGATGCTCCCAAATACGAGTTTCGTGCTACATGGTTAGCTACTGTATCTGGTATCGATTGGCCTAAAACCAAAGCTACCAACGACGCTAGACGCGAACAACAAAAGCAAGAGCTGATCGACATCCTCGACAAGATGAAGGCCGGCAATATGAACGCCGTCTGCATGCAAGTTCGCTCACTATGCGATGCGATGTATGTGTCTTCCTACGAACCATGGTCCGTAGCATTGACTGGCACTCGTGGTAAAGATCCTGGTTATGATCCTCTTCAATTTGCAATAGACGAAGCACACAAACGTGGTATGGAGTTACACGTATGGGTGAACCCATTCCGTGCATCTACTAGCACGCTTGCCAGCTCAGATGTGCTATGGAGCAATGCAGGAGATTGGTTGATCAAGTATAACAACAGTTCGTTTTCTGGCTACATCATCGACCCTGGCTACCCAGAGTCACGTGCTTATGTGGTCAAAGTGCTGATGGAGATTGTCAATAAATATGACATCGACGGCATGGTGATGGACGACTACTTCTACGCATACGGCGGTACTACCAACGAGGATGCCAAAGCACAAGCAAAACATTATAATCCTTCAGATGTGATTGATGTGAATGGTAATGGAAACACGCTGGACGACTGGCGCCGCAGCAATGTGGACAAAGTCATCAAAGCTACATACGATAGTATTCAAGCCGTCAAACCATGGGTACGCTTCGGTATGGGTCCTGGTGGTATATGGACCATTGACAATGGCGCAGCTCGCGCATACGGCATCAAGTTGCCTGCAGGAATAACTGGAGGCGACATCTACAACAACCTATATTGCAACACCGTAGAATGGGTAAAAGGTGGCTATGTGGACTATGTCAATCCACAGATCTACTGGTCAACCCAAGTAGCCGCACAAGACTTTGATGTGCTCTGCGAGTGGTGGGCAAAAAGTGTATGTGAGCATTTCTCAGACCAATTACCCGATGGCAAACGAGTACATTTTTTCCCATCAACCGCCTTGTACAAGGTGTATAATAGTTCCAACGGCTTTGAGGACGGTGTGAAAGAGATAGAGCGCCAGATGGACGCTACCCGCACACACCTATCATCTGGCTACGCAGGTGCGGTACACTACAACACCACCTCGTATCTAAAGATGTACGAAGATTTAGCTCAATCGCACTATATCTATGAGTCACTCACTCCACCTATGGAATGGAAAGTGAAAGACAGTTTGGCTGCGCCAAGCAACCTCAAACTGTCTGGTACAACCCTCACATGGTCACACCCTACGGAGACACGTTTCACCGTTTACGCCTACCCTAAAGGCACCGGTGTGAAGACTGCAACCCGCAATCCACTTTATCTACAAGGCGTAATATACGGCAACTCATTTAATACTAGCTCGCTCGGTTCACTCACTAATACGACCATCGCCGTCTATACCTACGACCGCTATGGCGTAGAGCATGGTGTGGCACTCTACAATGCCGACCCTAATGCTACCGAAGAACCTGAACCAGAGAATCCTGATCCAGGCACAGACCCTGATCCTGGAACCGACCCTAATCCAGAACCAACGATAGATATCACATGGGTGCTCAATGGCGGACAACTACCTACTGTAGAAGTACCTACCAACCAACAATTGTGGGATCAATTCAAAGCAGACTTTGACGAGTTCTACTCAGCTATCTATCCTAATTATCAAATCCAAGATTACCCTATCCATGCCGTGCTAGAGCTCACATGGCCTAAATGGTCAGACAACTGCTTTGTGACCGAGTTCATCACCCAGCACCCAGATTGGATTTGGCTAGGCGAATATATCCAATCCGTATACGGCAAGATCACCGATGTTAAGATATGGCGATACAACCTCTATGCCTTCTTCAATGCAACCGACGAGGTACGCTACGAAAGTGGACAAGTGATCAATGTCAGTTGTGGCGATTTCATTGAGGCAGGTTTGCCATCGGCTTGGGGACCAGCCTACCAAGCAGCCAAAGGTATGATCACCCTACCTACACAAGTAACTGCCGAATATACCCTTCCTACTAACCTCACTCACCCAGAAGGATATCCATTCCTCGGATGGTGGAACAATGCCACATTCGCAGGTGATCAACTCTACTCTATCCCAGCTTATTGGAAGGGAACATTATATGCTAACTGGGAAGGCTGGAACCCTCCGACCTCTATCGAAAACATCGATTGGAGCCAACCTGTAGAGATATACGATATTATGGGCCATAGAGTAACCCGTACAGAACAAATGCAAGGAAATATATTGATTATCAAACAAGGAAATAATATATATAAATTCATCAAATAATAGATTAACACATGAAAAAGATTTTTCTTTTCCTTTTTACACTGGCAATAGGTGTAAGTCCCTTGTATGCCAATCCAAAGCACGAGTTTCGTGCATCATGGATGACTACAGGTTATGGTCTTGACTGGCCAAGACAAAAAACAGCTGAAGCACAGAAAGCAGAACTACAACAAAAACTCGATGCCCTAGTAGCAGGTAATCATAATGCAGTATGCTTGCAAGTACGCTCTTTCTGCGATGCTATCTACAAGTCATCTTATGAGCCATGGGCAGATTGTTTAACCGGTACTCGTGGTCAAGATCCAGGTTACGACCCATTGGCATTCGCTATTGAAGAAGCACACAAGCGTGGTCTAGAATTGCACGCATGGGTTAATCCATTCCGTGCAACTCCATCTGGTACATTAAGCACAGATGACCCTGTATGGAAAAACGCAGGTCAATGGATTATCAAGTATAGTAATTCTTCCTTCTCTGGTCAGATTATCGACCCTGGTTATCCTGAGGCTCGCGATTATGTACACAAAGTGATTATGGAGATAGTGAACAACTACGATATCGATGGTATCTTGATGGATGACTATTTCTATGCATATGGTGGTACCAATACCGAGGATGCAGATTCTCGTTCTAAGCACCTCTACAAGGTGACAGATGCAGACAAAGATAATAGCTATATCGATGACTGGCGCCGCGCTAATGTGGACTCTGTAGTGCATAGACTCTACCGTGACCTGCAAAAGACCAAACCATGGGTGCGTTTTGGTATGGGTACACCTGGTAACTGGAGTAATAAGGGTACAGCTGGTTCATACTACGGCATCAGTTTGCCTGCTACTACTGCAATGGAGTCTTATGACTACCTCTATTGCAATCCTGTAGAATGGGCTAAACAAGGTTGGGTGGACTACCTTAACCCACAAGTTTACTGGTCAACTACCGCTAAAAAAGGCGACTACGATATCCTTACCCCATGGTGGGCTAAGAAAGTCTGTGAGAACTTCTCCAACAAGTTGCCAAACGGTCAGAAAGTGCACTTCTTTGCATCACAAGGTGCATGCTATGTGTACGATAATGACGGTATGGAAGGATACAACGATGGTGTGGCGGAGATTCAACGCCAGATAGATGTCAACCGTGCTAACTTATCATCCGGTTATACAGGTTCGGTATTCTTCAGCACCTCATCTGCTATCTTGATGCGTAACGAATTGCGCGAATCGCACTTCAAGTTCAAAGCGCTCCCACCAGCAATGGATTGGAAATCTAAAACAGTATTAGCAGCTCCTACTAATATCAAGGTGAAAGATACAGTCATGTCATGGGAGCACCCTACTGCAGAGCGTTTTACCGTATATATTTACCCACGCGGAAGCAAAGGTATTGCAGCGAAAAACAATGCCGCAGCCGCTACTGTTCCTACTCAAGAGGAATTGTGGACAAACTTTAAGACTGATGCAGGTTTGAGCGGATTGGGAACATTGGCAACTATCAACACTGGCGATATGGTAGCTTCATGCAAAACTATTTGCACCAAACTCAATGCTACTGAGGTACAAAAAGCTTTCAGCAATTCAAACTGGACATGGCTGAAGAATTACATCGCTAAAGTACAAAACGCTCAAAAGGGTAATGCTGTGGCTACTAGCACCGTTCCTGAGTTGACCGACGACTTAACTGCAGCTGCATGGCGTTATGCTATTGCTGCTTTCTTCCTCCAAACCCAATACACCGCATGGCCATATTCTGCAGACTTCACTACAGCTGGTCAACCATCAGCTTGGGGTCCTGCATACTTGGGCGAAGATACAGGTTCTGGCGATAATGGTGGCGATAATGGCGGTGATAATGGTGGCAACACTACTCAACCTGATACCTATAATACCCCTGCTCCAGAATATTTGAAGACTGTTGTGTACGGCAAGAGTTGCCGTATGGATGGTTGGGGTGACCTGAGCACAAAAACGATAGCAATCTATAGTTACGACCGCTTTGGTGTAGAGCATGCTGCTGCATACTACGAGGGCAACGAGGTGTATGAACCTAAAGTAGAGATATACTGGGAACTAGATGGTGGTAAGGTGGACGGCGAACTTCCTACCTATGTAACCGAGCGATATGTACTTCCTATTCCTGTAAAATACGGATACAATTTTGACTGCTGGCGTAGCGTGAACACCACCCGTGGACAAAAACTCACAGAAATTCCAGCCGGATGGAAAGGTACCTTATATGCTTTCTGGAAAAAGAATACATCAGCTGTAGATAATCTTTCCCTCAACCATAAAATGGCAGTTTACGACATCATGGGACGTTATGTGGGTGATCAGTTACCTAGCAACCAACATGGTATATTTATCGTGATTCAAGGAGAGAACTCCCTTAAGGTTGTTCTTTAAGAGCTTTGAGGGCAAGTGCTTGCTGCTGACGCAGGATTTGCGCTTCCCTCTCAGATTGTTTCAAAGCCTCTACTTCCTTTTTGGATAGAGGCTTTGTTTTTTGCAACTCAAGATAAATGGTCAGTGTAGCCCAAGCATCTGTAGAAGCATAATGCGCCTGTTCCTCTGTCAGGTGAGAGTTCTCCCAATTAGTTAGCTGCTGCGCCTTGCTAATCTTCTTACCAAAGATAATAGCAAAAATCTTTTGGAGCCCTAATTCCATTATACCATATCGACACACAATAGACTGTAGATCAACACAATTATATGGTTTAAAGTCACGTCTTCGCTTTAGCCCAGTCAAATCATCTTTGAAGGCTAACCCTACTTTGCATATATTGGGATTGGCAAAAATATCTGCCAATTCCTTTGGCATACCAATATGGGTTAGACGGAAAAGATAACACTTCTCTAAAGTTGCGACTTGTACCAATGCTGTAGGATAATGTACCCCACGTTTGAAAGAAGGTCTAGCCTCAGTATCCACACCTAAAACAGTTTGTTGGTTTAAATACTCAACAGCCTCTGCTATTTTGTTTGGGTGATCCACAATAATCACCTCTCCCTCAAAGCGTACAATAGGTAGCACTTGGATAGCTGCCTTGTCAATATGGGGTGGAAATGTACTATGTAGGTAATTACTCATCTATTTCAAGCGATAAAGCGTGTAAAGGACGTAAAACATTCAGCAGCTTTTGTCCCCAATGTTCCTTAAAAGCCTCCATGCATGCCACTAACGCATCATTACGTACCCAATCATTCTCTATTTGCCAATTACTTACCAAGTCATCTAACTCTTGGTGTATATCGGCAATATTCTCCGATATAAAGGCAGTAATTGGTTCGTCAGAATAGCGAAAATCCTCCATGAACACCTCAAGATAAGCATCGTCAGTACCTAATATTGTTTCGACCTTATTACGGATTATATTATATTCCTCCTCCGTGGCAAAACGCTCTGGGACTCCATCCATTGTTAGGTTAGGACATGATAACTGTTTGATTTTAGTATAAAGTAGAGGGAGAAAATAAAGCATTTTCTCGATAAATTCGGACTTTTTAGGCTGTTCTGCATCCTCCAGATAGACGCAAAATAAAGCGGCCTGTGTGATGAAATCTTGTAGAGATTCTTGATTGTTAGAGAAATTTTCGGTACTCATAGTATCATTTATTTTCATAGCGTGATATTTGCGCCGTAGCAACACGTTGCATTTGCTCCAATCGATTGATATCTTTCATCAAGAAACCTAATTGATAGGTATCTGAAAGAGCTTCTTTCTCTTTATCATTGAGATAATAAACCCAATTTCGAGTTGGTTTGTCACCGATTCCCTCTACTCTAATCTTTCCCTTATAGTGTGTGCTAATAAAATTCAATAAAGCGAGTGCATTATCCTCATCAAACGTCATAATCTCGTGATGGGCACCATCTTGAAAATGGTGGTTACGTCCCACATAGGTGCATTCTTCATCGTTAGCTCGAAGACGAAGGGTTTGTTGGTTTACCTGTCTATCACCATAGTAATAACTTTTAACTACAGTCTGTCGGTTGTCCAACACATATGCTTGCAGAAAGTTGCGAGATGTATTGCTATTCGTAGCAAGGATACGATGAACGTATTTTCCATAGTCCTCGTATTTCTCATTCTTTTCGTATTTGAAACGTTTCATCAACTTGTCAGCTTGATTCAGTAGTGGAGGTAGAAGTGTGTCCACATAAGCAGCAGTAGCCTTTGCTTCAAGGTAGGTGATACTATCTATGAGTGCTTTGGCTAAACGTCTTTGAGCAACTTGCTTGGGGTATTTGACATGTATCGAATCAATTACTATACGCGCTTGGCGCCATTGCCCATTATCCACCATTGTTTGTGCCTCATTGAGCAACGCACTAGCAGATTGCTCATCCGAGGGTTGGCACGCAGAAAGCATGAGAAAAGAAAATAAGATTAATAAAAAATTATGTTTCATTAACTAGGTCTTTGATTTATTATGAAATGGACTGCAAAGTTACAAAAAAAATACGATTCAACCAAAAAAGGAAGTATAATCCATGCCAAAAGAATACAAATGAGGAAATGTCCTACCGATGTCCTATAGATGTCTTATGATGATCCCGAAATACGAGGGGAGTTTACCATACTTCGTTGGTGTTGGTGTCGGGGCTTTTGGGATAGTCGATGGTATAGTGCAAGCCACGGGATTCTTTACGCTCCAGAGCTTGGCGGGTAATCAAATAACCCACATTGATCATATTGCGTAGCTCGCAGATATCCTTGGTGGCCTTGACACGCTTGAAGAGGTCTTCGGTCTCTTCATACAACAAGTCCAAACGTTCCCATGCACGGCGCAGACGCAAATCGCTACGAACAATACCCACATAAGTGGACATCACCTGACCCACCTCGCGCATATCTTGTGAGATGAGGACATACTCCTCGTTGGTCATGGTGCCTTCGTCGTTCCAGTCTGGGATATTCTCGTTGAAATCGTAGTTTTCGATCATGCTGAGCGAGTGTTTAGCTGCCGCATCGGCATAAACCACTGCCTCAATAAGGGAGTTAGAAGCCAAGCGATTGCCACCATGCAAGCCCGTGCAACTGCACTCGCCTACCGCATACAGACGGCGGATAGAGGATTGGGCATCCAAGTCCACCTTGATACCGCCGCACATATAGTGCGCACAAGGGGTGACAGGGATATACTCCTTGGTAATATCAATACCGATACTAAGGCACTTGGCGTAGATATTGGGGAAATGATGTTTGGTCTCTTCAGGGTCTTTGTGTGTGACATCGAGGCAGACATGGTCAAGACCGTGGATCTTCATCTCGTTGTCGATAGCACGTGCGACGATGTCGCGTGGTGCGAGAGAAAGGCGTGGGTCGTATTTCTGCATAAACTCCTCGCCATTAGGCAAGCGGAGAATACCTCCGTAGCCACGCATCGCCTCGGTGATGAGGTAAGCAGGGTGTGACTCTGCAGGGTTATACAAAGCGGTTGGGTGGAACTGTACGAACTCCATATCTTTGACTTGTCCTTTGGCACGATAGACCATGGCAATGCCATCGCCCGTAGCGACATTAGGGTTGGTGGTAGTGGCATAGACAGCGCCTGTGCCGCCCGTAGCCATAAGGGTAATGCGGCTAAGGTAGGTGTCGATCTTGCCCGTCTCAGGGTTGAGGATATACGCACCATAGCACTCGATATCGGGAGTGCGACGGGTGACACGCACGCCAAGGTGGTGCTGGGTGATGATCTCTACGGCAAAGTGATTTTCGAGTACATCGATATAGGGGTTGTTGCGTACCGCAGCCATGAGTCCACGTTGAATCTCTGCGCCTGTGTCGTCGGCATGGTGGAGGATACGGAACTCAGAGTGTCCGCCCTCACGATGGAGGTCAAAGGTGCCGTCGTCTTTCTTGTCGAAGTTTACGCCCCAGTTGACGAGTTCCTCGATCTGCTTAGGGGCTTGGCGCACTACTTGCTCTACCGCAGCAGGGTCGCTGAGCCAGTCGCCCGCCACCATTGTGTCGTGGATGTGCTTCTCGAAGTCATCTACGAGCATGTTGGTGACACTGGCGATACCGCCTTGTGCACGACTGGTGTTGGTTTCTTCGAGGGTCGTCTTGCAGCAAAGTGCAATGCGATACTTTTGGGTGCGAGCTACTTTGAGCGCGAAACTCATGCCCGCTACACCACCACCGATGATGAGAAAATCATACTTTTTCATATATTATAATTCTAAACATCCTACTTGAAGTAAATATCTCCTACTCGCCTACGGCTCGAGAAATCTAAATAAATCTTATTCGTCGTCTCTGATTTTATTGCCACCGCTCCTCGCTACCTTCGCTATTACCCTCTCCGCTCGTGCGCTGAATCTTCAGTAAATAGCGGAGTTAGCAGACAATTTTTTTAACGACAATATTAATCAATATTGCGCCCAAATCAATATCCCTTGGGCGCTTGGGGAATTATTCTATATCTTTAATTAGGCGAATGGAAAGTCCCGAATAGCGATAACTGCTATTTGTAATGATTTCTTTTGCCGAAAACTCCAATGTTATAGGACCGCAACCTCCGTTGGGAGAGGTCGTCCAATAGTATCCTTTTGAGCCAGAACCATATATGGAATTGCCCTGACGATAACCAAAAGCAGGCAGAAAGATAGCTCCTGCTTCTTCCATTTGCTGCCATTGCTCTAAGGTGAAAGTATTATGCACCGCATAATAATCTCGGCTCCAATGCCCATATGCACCACTATTGAATGTCAAGCCCTCAATCGCTACCCAATCATCGGGTAATAACACGAGCCCGTTCACACCATTGATATGAGCAATACCATTTAGTGCAGCAGCATTAGGGCGAGAAAACAAGATATAGCGCAATTCATCGGCACTCATCGTGCGCCATGTGTTGGCAGTGTATGTGCCGATACTATTTGTTCCCCAATCCACAAAGTTGAGATAGGCGTTGTTATTCGTAACAATGCGCGTAGGCTCATCGCCTGTTCCCCAACAAAAGAGGTCCACCCAACCATCGTAGGTAGGCGATATATTGGCATTTGCCTCACCTACACAATCTATTTGGCTTTCTGCAAAGCGCCATTGGTTGTTGAGAGGGTGGTATTGCAAATTGCCCGAAGAAAAGGCGATTTGTTGGGTAGTACTGACAGAGAATTTGCCAAAATTTAGCGGTTGGTTCTCTTCGGTATCATCAATAATAGTTGTATCATTGATTATTGTAGTATCATTGCCTAAAATACTATCATCTATATTTTCATCCTTGCAAGAAGGAGAGATGTTCAATACTAATAAGCCCAATGCTATAAAAAAGAGAATCTTTTTCATAAATATTTTATTTTTCTTCATTAGCTATTTTAAGTAAATATGCTTTGGCAGCCTCGTACTCGTTGGGAATAATGCCGTCGAGTATGGCGTCTTTGATTGCATTTTTGAGTTCGCCAACACGGGCGCAAGGTTCGAGATTAAGCAGTTGCATGATCTCTTCGCCACGCACAGGCGGTTGGAAATTGCGGATACGGTCTTTCTCCTCCAGTTCGATCATCTTCTGCCGTACCAATTCGTAATTCTTATGGAAGCGACGCACTTTCTCTTCGTTCTTAGAAGTGATGTCGGCATCGCAAAGCAACATCAGGTCATCGATATCATCGCCTGCCTCAAACAATAGACGGCGAACAGCGGAATCGGTGACTGTATCTTCGATGAGGTTGATAGGGCGCATGTGCAGGTCCACCATCTTGATGACATACTGCATCTTCTCGTTCTGTGGCATCTTCATGGTCTTGAAGATACGAGGAATCATCTTGGCGCCAAGGTAATTGTGATTGCGGAAGGTCCAACCTGCATAGTCGTCCCAAGCCTTGGATTTAGGTTTGCCGATATCATGGAGCAATGCCGCCCAACGAAGCCAGAGGTTGTCGGACTTTTGGGCGAGGTTATCCAGCACTTGCAGCGTATGGAAGAACACATCTTTGTGTCCTTTACCGTCTTTGGTCTCTACGCCTTTGAGTGCGCTGAGTTCGGGGAAAATGAGCGGAAGAAGTCCGGTTTTATCGAGCAAAATCCATCCTACGGATGGTTTGCGCGAGAGCATGATCTTATTGAGTTCCTCTACAATGCGCTCCTTGGTAATGATCTTGATTCGTTCGCGATTTCTCTCGATGGAATCGAAGGTTTCTCTATCCAGATAGAAGCCGAGTTGGGTAGCAAAACGGATGGCACGCATCATGCGCAGCGGGTCGTCGCTGTAGGTAATATCAGGGTCAAGCGGCGTGCGGATGGTACACTCGTTCATGTCGTGTATGCCGCCGAAAGGATCAAGCAGTTCGCCGTATCGGTCTTTATTCAGGCAGACAGCCATGGCGTTGATGGTGAAGTCACGACGGTTCTGGTCGTCCTCCAATGTGCCGTCCTCCACGATAGGGTTGCGGGAGTCGTGTTGGTAACTCTCACGACGAGCACCTACGAACTCTAATTCTATCTTGCCACGCTTAACCTGAGCAGTACCGTAAGTCTTGAAGACACTAAGGTGCGCACCCTTTCCGAGGCGTTTGGCGACCGCTTGTGCGAGGTCAATACCACTACCTACGACCACCACGTCGATGTCGGTACTGTCGCGATGCAGGAAGATATCGCGTACATAACCGCCAATGACATAGCACTCCAGGCCGAGACGATCGGCTTCTTCACCTACGAGGTGGAGGATAGGAAGGTCTATTTTGGGATGAGAAGCGAGCACTATTTTTCTTCTTTATGAGTTTCCTTATGCCCAAGATACAGCATAGTTAGCATAATAACTTGAGGAGTTATCAATACTACACTTTTAAGTAAGAACTCTTTAAATTCCCAACGAAAAATACCCCATGCTAGCAATAAACCAACAACAGCACCGCCTGCGCAGAATGCAATATATTTTTTAAGTTCCTTCGTCGTCATTATTACTAAATACTGCAAAAAGTTTCAAGGGCTTCAGCACTGAACGATTGAAACCTTTGAAACTTTTTATCTTGAAACTCGTTGGTTTAATGATTAGCGAACGCGCTCGCAGTAGCTACCATCGCGGGTATCTACGCGGATAATCTCACCTTCGTTGCAGAAGAGAGGTACGCGGATCTCAGCACCTGTCTCGAGAGTAGCAGGTTTGAGGGTGTTGGTTGCAGTATCGCCCTTGAGACCTGGCTCGGTGTAAGTGATAGCCAACTCTACCTTAGTAGGCAACTCAGCAAAGAGGATAGTGTCGGTAGAAGCGTCAGAAACAACTTCGCAAACAAAACCTTCTTTCAAGAAGTCAACACCTGTGATAAGGTCATGAGCGATAGGCACTTGCTCGAAAGTCTCTTGGTTCATGAAGATATACTCCTCACCCTCTTTGTAGAGGTATTGGTATGGACGGCGCTCTACGCGAACATCCTCCAATTTCTCACCGATGTTGAAGCGGCGCTCCAATACGCGACCATCTACTACATCTTTGAATTTCACACGCATGATGGTGTTACCCTTACCTGGCTTAACGTGCAGGAAGTCGATTACAAAATACAAACGGCCGTCCATGCGGATACATACGCCGTTCTTTACGTCTTGAGAGTTAATCATAATTATTTTGGGTTAAAAAAGTTTTAAAAGTTTTAAGAGTTCTAAAGGTGGCATAATTCGCCAATTTCAAAACTGGCTGCAAAGGTAGTAATTTTTCTTGGATTATGCAAATGAGAATACAAAAAAAATCGCACGATAAGTGCGATTTTTTATTGTATTGAAGTAAAGTGATTATTTC
>JAZOVR010000065.1:0-65826 GCA_045658785.1 Paludibacteraceae bacterium
ACAACAGGGGAATCATAGTTTCCACCAAAATAGAGATTTGACCAATTCCATATAACTGGAGGATAAATATCAACTATTACTTCTCGTTTAGCATCCATCATTGCTACGGTTGCATCTTGTGTTGCAACAATCTTTACTTTACGTACCTCTGTGATTGCAGGATTATTAGGTTCACGAGCCGTCAGTTTATAATTTCCACCATCTTTCTCTACAATTACCAAAGCAGATGCATCAGAATTTTCTGGATAATATTTATACTCGAATTTTATTGATTCGTCAATATTTCCTAAATCCCTAAAAATATCTGAAATTGTTTGTCCTTGATAGATTGAAGTGCTTGATAGATCATCTCTAAACGCCAAAGAATTCGCTTTTTTATTCGCTACACCATTCAAATTAATTAGAATTGAGTAAGGGATTGGTTTTGGCGTGGCATCAATGTACGTAGCAGTGATAGTGAGTGTTCCTGCATCGGCATCGCTTTGTACTTGTGGGAAGTAACTAACTGTTGCTTCTTTCAATAGATTTGCCACCTCTCCCATTTGTGCTGTAAATGTTGGTTCTGATGCAGCAACAGCACTCCACTCTGTAGTTGATAATTTAGCAACTGTATTATCATCTGGAGTAATAACTACTTGGGATGTAGTTGTTTCACCCACATAAGTATCATCAAACTTGTGTGTCTTGATTACTGTAACATCCACATTATCAATGGAAACTTGGAATTTTGGTGTATAATCCTCTATTGCCGTGAGTGTGATTTTTGCGGACTCTGACTTCTGTACATCCTCTAGCGGATCCATATATTCATAGGAAATTGTCATTTCTTCGTTATATGGGGCATCTGCATTATGAATATTTTGTGCATCATAAGTAAGCGGAATAATCAATTGACCATGCTCGTCATCTATTTTCCGATATGTAGCAGAATTTTGGGTATATGTAAATCGGGAATCACTTTGCAATGTAATATTAGTAAAATTCGCTAAAGATACATTTTGCACACCCGCTGTAGTAATATTACATACTACATCTTGTGTTTTAGATTCTGGTAAGGTAATGTTAAATACATTGCTATTATTTGCTGCATTAGGAATACCAAACATAGGCACTAACCATTTTCCTTTAGTTTCTGTGTTGGGCTTATAGTACAGATATTTATTGACAACCTTCATTGTATCGCCAGCAGCATATGTTCCATCTTCGTTTCGCAGGCGAGCATTAGTAACAGGAAGCGAGATATACTGAGCCGCATCTTGGTTGTATTGGTATGTTACCTGATCTGATCCTAACACTTGAAAATCGATAACACCACCACCATTAGAAGTAATATTTGCACCATAATCCGCCTCATTTGAACTCGTTCCATTTTCACTCATATACGTGGTATATAGACCCGTTCCATGTAAAGCATCATTTGATTTCTTCACTATTAGTTGTCCATCAACAACAAATTCGGCATCAACTATTGTTTCATCGGAGCGAATACCAGGAGCGTTGTCGTGATGCGCTGTATATAAAATTGGTTGAATAATATCATCACATGGATAAAAATACTCTTTATGTTGCTGCTCCTTGTCATATACAAACATTTCGCCATTTAGTATAGCTGTCGCATCGTCCTCAATATGCAACTTAGCATCAGCAAGCAGAGCCATGTCATATAAGCATGTAACTTGAATATTATCTAGTGTTACGTCGAGGTTATTCGTCATAGGTAATACATAGTCGTTTGATTCTACTTTTACCGATACATCCAACACTATCTTACCGAATTTGGCTGTCGCTCCATTCTCAACACCTTCCACTCGATACATTTGCCTATCTTTCGTATAATCATACCACTTAACAATTTGTGCGCCAGTTCCTAAACATATGAATCCGTTATCATCATTAGAATTATTGTCTTTCATAATAAAAGGAACATTCGTAGGAAAATACGCATTACTCATCATCATAACAGTAGATACATATTCTTCAGCACCGTGGTTTAATATAAGTTTGGTTTCGATGTTTTGTACATAATACTGTCCGGCAGGGAATACCAATTGCTTATTTTCATACATGTCTGAGGCCGCAGTTCCTCCACGCCAATCACGCATTTGAAACGCCTCATATATAGTAGAATTTGTCTCTGCAACAACTTGGCTATTAGTAGGATCACCTGAGATATAACCATAACAGGTAAGTTGAGAACCGCCTTTCATAACAATTTCGGTACTTGCTCCCATTTTTATTTCGCCATAGCTAGAAGGTAAGCCATTGTATCGTTGCTTATAAGACATCTTAGAGAATACACAAATGTCTCCTTCGGCAATAATTCGTGTATTTGGTAATAATGTCAAATAACTATTACACTTTGTTGATTTTTCATTAGTGTTGACTACATAGTTTTTGATGGTTTCACCCAAGAGTCCTCCCAAGAAACCACCATCTTCTGGCAAACCATTTTTACACATTAAGTAAGTAGCTTCGCCAGGCACGAGTAATGTATAACCGCTGGGAATATTGAACTCATACTTTCCTTCTGCGTTTGGCGTTTTATATTCGTTGTAAAGTGTACCACTAGTATGTACAACTACTACATTTTTACCTATAGTTGCAGCATAAGCGAATGCACCATTTTCGCCATCTAGTTCGTAGAACAGTTTCTGTGCAGGGTCATCTTTTACCGTAAATTGTGCAATTCCTGTTGGCAAGAACTCTACCGATATATGATCACCATCTTGCACAACATATGGTCTGTCAAATGAAGGATATGTCGTATTGCCATTCTTATCCGTCAGTACCCAACGATAAATACGATACCCTTCTGCTGGATATGCGGTCATTGTTTGATAAAATTGGTTGACATTTGACAATATAACAGATCTATCCTCGCCTGCTGTTGCCGAATTATACGTGACAACATTACCACTATTCGTTTGTTCCGCTTTGTAATAACCACGCCCGCGCCTAGGAAGTTCAAAAGTAACGGTAATTTTGGAAACAATATTCACTTTTATTTGCACTTCTCCGCCATTATCAGTTGCCAATGTAATAATAAAAACATCACCATCTACTACATCTGCACCAGCAGACAATGATAAAATTGCCTTATCATTTGTAGATGATTCTGAATCAATAGTACATGTAAAACTCTTTGTATCTCCATCTTCATGCACGGCAGAAACGACTCTAAATCCAGTAGCTTTATACAAAGCCACATCAATTGTAGTAGTTGCGGTCTCGGTCGTTTTGGTCCACGAAATTTCAGCAGGTGCTTTTATAATTTTACGAAAAACTGCATAATAAGGAACTACAGTATTATTTTTACCTTGCCATGGTATATCGAAGTCACCATAAGGAGTCGTTTGCGATACCCAATTAGAAGGTGCAAGATTATTTTCTTGAGTAAATCCTTCAAAAATATAATTAGTGGCAGCAGTTGCCTCTAATTTGAGTTTCGCTGACGTCTGCCATGTCCACCACAACAGTCCCCCACTCTTTTCAGATACTGTAATAGATGTGTTGTCTAGTGGTTGAGATTCTATATATGTATTACTATGTTGATTTTCATCTGTAGCAGACCTACCCATTAACTTTATAGTACCACCTCCATATTTGGTTCCTTCTTCGGAAATTCCCTCACCAATAGCATAGCCCTTAACAGTGAAAGTGTTTGTAGCACTAAACATACCACCTACGCCTAGTACGACGCAAATTAAAATTGACAATATTTTTTTCATAAGCTTTTTTGCGGCAGAGCCGCTATTTTTAAGTTGTTAATAATATTCTTGTTGGGCGGCGGAGCCGCAGTGTATAGTGTAGAGTGTAAGGTGTAAAGGCGAGGACACTTTTCGTTACACTCAAAGTTTTCTATGTTGTTCGCCCGAGGGCGGGGTGTTTTGTTAATAGTTAATAATTAATAGTTAATTTTGACATAGTATAATCAAGTTTATTGTAAGATTTTTTTGCGTAAATACGCATTTTTTTTGTATATTATTTTGTCATATCAATTATTTTATGTAATTTTGCAGCGAAATAAAAGTAGAAATACGCACAAAATCCGCACAACAATATAAAACATACAATTATGAACATTCAACGTCCTCTGTACCTACAAAAACTTATCAACCGTAAACACAATGGTATGATTAAAATCATTACAGGTTTGCGACGCAGTGGCAAATCCCATCTGCTTTTTCAACTTTACAAAGACTATCTTCTACAACAAGGTATCCTGCTAAATCATATCATTGCCATTGATTTGGAAGATTACAACCAATCGGCACTGCATCAACCCAAAAATCTTCTAAAGCATATTGATTCACAAATCAATAGTCAAGATTGGTACTATATATTCATTGATGAAGTGCAGCATCTAAAGCAATTTGAAGATGTACTCAACACGCTACTTAAGCGGGGAAACTTAGATGTATATGTTACTGGCAGTAACGCACGTTTCCTGAGTAAAGATGTTGTAACCACCTTCCGCGGAAGAGGCGATGAAATACATATTCATCCTTTTAGTTTTCAAGAGTTTGCAAGCGCAAAATCAAATACCCCCTATCAAGAACTCCTACGAGAATACATGATTTACGGTGGTCTGCCACAACTATGTGCTTTTACCACTGAAGAACAGAAAGAATCCTATCTAAAAGCACTCTTTACTGAAACATACCTCAAGGATATTCGAGAACGCTACAACATACTTGACGATGGTGACATGGAAGAACTGATAGATATCATTGCTTCATCCATAGGAAGCATGCAGAACCCACTGAAATTGCAAAACACATTCAAATCCGTTAAGCAAAGCAACATCACATCAGACACTATCAAACGGTATTTAGACCATTTGCAAGATGCCTTCTTAATTGAGAAATCACTGCGTTTTGACATCAAAGGCAAACGATACATCTCCACTCCACAGAAATATTACTTCGAGGATTTAGGGCTACGCAATGCTCGCCTAAATTTTCGCCAATTTGAGCCAACTCACTTACTGGAGAACATGCTATACAATGAACTTCGTATACGCGGATTCTCAGTAGATGTAGGTCAAGTAATCACACATCAAAAAGATGAGAAAGGAGTTAGTCAGCGTCAAACATTAGAAGTTGATTTTGTATGCAATCGAGGAAACAAACGTTGTTATATCCAATCAGCTTATTCAATGCCATCATACGATAAAATTCAACAAGAATTAAAATCGCTAATGCATATCCATGACAACTTCATCAAGGTCATCGTCACTGCTGACTTAACACCTACGCATTATATGGATAATGGTGTATTAGTCATTAATCTGCAAGATTTTCTCACCAAAGAAGATAGCCTCCCTTTATAGAGAAATTCATTACTTTTAGTACTTAATTATACTATTTCAAAGATCGCTTTGAGCTCGCAGAGCGAGCGTTGTATGTGGCGAAGCCACGTTTCATGTCCGCAAGCGGACGTTTCATGCACCTATGGTGCGTTTCATGCGGCGAAGCCGCGTTGTTTTGTTATGTTGTTCGCCCGAGGGCGGGGTGTTTACATTAGTTCACGTAATTAAAACTCATTATATCTTGCTCACTAATTTCGCTCATCACTGACGAGCGATTTTCAAAGACCTCTACCCATTCCTCGTAAAACTGGCGCATTCTGCTCAATTGTTATATTTATAGCTCTATATTGTTTGCACCTAAGATGCATAATGTCTTTTAGTTAATCGGACTGGTCAGATAATTCTAACAAGTCGGTTGTATTGTATTTTGTTTGAGCTAGAAACTTAATCTTTCAAGCAACCAATAGGAATAACATATACACCATCTTTTCTACGATACCCGACCTTGCCTCCTGTAAGAACTATCAACAAATCAGGTTCACGAATAGGAAGTTGCTTTTCTGTCAGGTTATGTTCACGGATTAGCTCTTGTAACTTCAACAAATGAGCTGCACCTGAATCAATCTCTGCACTACCGAGTTTACATTCGATCAACGCATAACGTCCATCATCCAAATGCAATACCACGTCCGCCTCCAAGCCGTATCGATCATTGTAATACGAAACAGTGGCATATTGATCAGCAGTATATGCTTTCAAATCGCGGATACACAATTGCTCAAAAACAAAGCCAAAAGTATTCAACTGCATCTGCATTGATATTGGCGTCAAACCTAACAAGGCTACCGCAATAGAAGGATCACAAAACGCACGCTTTGCACCGCTACGGATTGTGGTTTTACTGCGAATAGCAGGACACCACGCTCCTATATCTTGAATCACAAACAATCGCTCAAGTACTCCCACATAATCTACAAATGTAGGACGAGTACAATCCACATCCCCCGATGCTATTACATCTTGTAAGATTTGGCTTGTCTTTGCCAATGTTGATATGTTGCGCGCATACGAACGCAATATTTGACGTGTGAGTTGCGGATTACGACGGCTACCGTCTATCCGAATAACATCAGAAGTACACACTGAATTTACATAGTCACGCGCTACTGACAATGCCGCCTTTTGAGTCTTGGCACAAACAGCAGCAGGCCATCCGCCACGACAAGCAGCATATATCAAATCATCCACCGACAGCTCTGAGAATACCTCAAAATCCATTTGAGGATTATTAAACAACTCTCGCAAAGAAATGCAACCATTACTCTCCTGCGATTCCCATAGACTCATCGTACCCATTTGTAAACGAGATATGCGCCCTATTCCGGAATGGCGAATTTGATCTTCATCAACCACATTAGAACCCGTCAAAATAAACTGCCCTACTAGCTGCCGCTTATCCACCTCCAAACGCACCGCATCCCACACCACTGGATAATCCTGCCACTCATCAATCAAACGAGGAGTATCCCCATGCAAAAACAACGAAGGACGATTAGCAGCAATAGCATCATAATTGCCTCGCTCATCAGGATCCTGTAAGCGGATAATCGATTCAGCTTGCTGCGCTGCGGTAGTAGTTTTCCCACACCATTTAGGCCCCTCTATCAAAACCGCCCCCATCGCTTGTAAACGTTGCGATAATAATTCATCAGAGATACGCTTAAAATATTTCATATAAGTATTTTTTTAAATTCGCCACAAAGGTACTAATAATTATTGAATTATACAAATTATTTTACATTTTTGGGGCAAATTATTTTACACTTTTGGTGTATTTTATTTTACAAATTTGAGATTCACAAGAGAAAGTATATTCCTATACTCTACAAAATACAATATTTCAAAGATCACTTTTGCGGCGAAGCCGCTATTTTTAAGTTGTTAATAATATTCTTGTTTTTGCTCACAGAGCGAGCGGTGTATAGTGTAGAGTGTAAAGTGTAAAGGCGGGGATCCTTTATCGCTTCGCTCAAAGTTTGTTATTCTCGTTGTAATTGATATATCTCTTTTTGTTTTTCTATTTCACGTCGCAACTCAGGGTAGCAAAAAAGATTTTGGACTCTCCGCATCCAAAATGTTTGGGAAGCATTGATAGAAGCGCACATACTTATACAAACTGCTAAAATCAAATCCACTACCGTACTCTGATGTTAGTTGCTGAGCAAGATTTTCTATTACATTTTTTCCATACAACTCCTCGCGCGTTTGGTTTCCCAATTGTTCCTCTGCAATGCGTTTTCCCAATAACCAGTTACGTTTAACTAACACCACATTCACAGAGCGGTAGGCTGCGTTCTTAGCAGACTCAATAATCGTACTCGTATCAACAAGTGATTCTGCGTTTTGATATATGTTAGTTCAGTTGTCATTGCTATATTTACGTAGCTTTGCCGTTATATTTAAGTTGTTAATAATATTCTTGTTGGGCGGCGGAGCCGCGGGGATTAAACGACAATTAATGTCAATTTTGATAGACAATTATCGTCAATTGTCTCCATTTGTGGATTGGAAGAATGTGCAACGCACATTAGCAATCCAAAATGAGAGGTTGGTTGGGCGGCGGAGCCGCGGTTATTCTTCTAAGGTTTCCTCTATTGAGCGAATATAGTCACTTGCCTTTATAGAGGTGACAACACTCTCGCCAATGGTTGTTTCAAGTTGCAATCGCGCTGCCTTCGCCACATTTCCACCTTCTTGAGCAATCTGCATATTTTGCTTCAAATTTTTGGGATTTCTGCGTTTCGAAATCTCGGTTGTAGATGCTTCAGCCAAAGTATTAAGCGCCAACTCAATCGTAGACATATTATCACGCAAATTCTCCTTGGTCAATCCCTTGAATTGCTTATATTCCTTTGTTGTCTTACCACTCCAAGTCTTCGTAATCAAATCGGTTAATATCGCAAAATCACGCCCCTCAGTCATTCCCGAACGTTTCCACTCGTTGGTTAATTCATTTCGAGCATCAATAGATTTTACACGGTTAGCAATCCATTTGTCTGAATATCCGAGTTTCTTATAATCCGCCACAGCCTGTTGTATCGAACGCTCAGGATCAATCATCTGATGGATTCGTTCGCTACCCACCTGTGCCAACCACTGCTTTATCGGCTCTGCTTTCTTACTTGGAACAGATTGGACAATACGCAGAATCCCCTCTAAATCAGCCACATCGGTCAAACGCATTTTGCCATCTGTGGATGGAAGTTTCAAAGCGTTACAATTTGTAACGGTTTCATTACCCTCATCCAGCAGTCTCTTTTTCAGTACTCTCCAATATGTTTGAGGATTTACACTATCCGTCAGAACATGGAGGACATCCACCACAGAGAAGAAATATTTTTCCTTCTCATCATCCCATGCAACGCGTATCTTAGCGTTGTCAAAGAGTTGTATTTGCGTTTCTATTCCCATATTTTGCAGCGGAGCCGCGGGTATTAAACGACAATTAATGTCAATTTTGATAGACAATTATCGTCAATTTTTCTCCATTTGTGGATTGGAAGAATGTGCAACGCACATTAGCAATCCAAAAATGAGAGGTTGGTTGGGCGGCGGAGCCGCGGGTATTCTTCTGATTGCATCAGATTCTGCCACAACCTGTGGCAGATTTATATGTTATATATTGTCTCCGCAATGCGGAGACAATCTTAATATGTGATATTTTAACCATGCTAACAAACAAGAACAACTTGCTTCACGCAAATTGCTCTTATTTTGATAATTGTGTACGCGTTGCGTACCAAATCTAAAATGCCTTATTTAATCCATCAACAGGAAAATAAGTTACCAATCTAATGCTTCTGGTTTCAACAAGAAATCCGTTAGTGAAATAGTAAGAATACCATCGTCATCATGCCACGGAACAACAGGTGCATTCTGTATTAAAATTCGCTTGAAGCCATCACCAATCTTACGGAAGGACTGCGTTTCCTGCTTGCGCTTCTCGCCAGTTGGCATCTCAAAAGCAGATTGAATATAGTATCTACGACTACCACTATTCACCACAAAATCAACCTCATACTGCTTACGAATCAATTTTTGATTCTCATCTTTTTCAGAAACGGGAACAATTCCTACATCTACTAACATACCACGAGAAAGCAACTCATTGTATATCATATTCTCCATCAAATGGCCATCATCCTGCTGGCGAAACTGTAAACGCGCATTACGCAAGCCTAAATCTATAAAATAGTACTTCTGCTGCGCTCCAATATACTGCCTTCCCTTGATGTCATAACGTTTGGCTTCGTTCAACAAAAAAGAATCTTTTAGATACTCAATGTAACTACCAACGGTATTTTGAGAAATATCAGACTTGCACTCGCTTTTGAAAGTGTTTCTCAAGCGCGTAGTATTAGTCAAAGAACCAACTGACGAAGCTAAGACATCAGTAAGCATACCAATCTCTTCTACTCCACGTAAATGATAACGACCAATAATATCCGATAGATAAACATTGTCAAACAAAGCACGCAGATATTGCTCTCGCTCTTTAGTATTATCCGTCATCCATACTTGTGGCATACCACCATAATAATAATACTGACTTAGCAATACCTGTGGATGCTCCTCGTAAAGTGTACATATATCGGCAAAACGGAAAGGAAAGACACGAATCTCATCACCTCGACCACGGAACTCCGTGATAATATCCGAAGATAAGAAACGTGAGTTACTACCTGTAACATACACATCTAGATTATCACGATGCAGAAAGCCATTCAGTACTGCCTCGAAGCCTTCAACCAATTGTATCTCATCCAAGAGGACATAATACATTTGACTATCAGCAACGCGGTCCAATACATACTGATATAACGCCTTTGGGTTGCGGTACTCTTCGTTAAGCATATCATCCAAAGCCAACGCAATGATATGTTGCTCATCTACACCTTGTGCTAGTAGATGACGACGAAACAAAGTAAATAGCAAATAGGATTTGCCGCAACGGCGAATACCTGTAATGACCTTTACCATACGATTGCCTCGTTTGCTTTCCAAGCGAGTTAGATACTCATTTCTGCTTACTTCTTTCATGCCCTATTGAAAATTTTTGCAAAGATATGCATTTTTTTTCAATAAACCAAAAGATTTGGCATTTTTTTGTCAAAATATCACAATACTTCAAAGATCGCTTTTGCGGCGGAGCCGCGTTATCAGCCTACCCCAACTTTATTCTACGACCGTCCACTGGACGCTCGATCGAGCTTCGCTCTTCACCCGTAAAGGGAAGGGAGTTCTGATTTTATTTTAAACGACAATTTATGTCAATTTTGGTAGACAATTATCGTCAATTTTTCTCCATTTGTGGATTGGAAGAATGTGCAACGCACATTGGCAATCCAAAATGAGAGGTTGGTTGGGCGGCGGAGCCGCGGGTATTAAACGACAATTAATGTCAATTTTGTACGTCAATTATTGTCAATTCAAAGGGCTTTCTTCTGTAAGGTTGGAAGAATGCGAATACGCATTGGCAACCAACATAAGAAAGTCTTTTTTTAGGCGGCGAAGCCGCAGGTATTAAAACGACAATTAATGTCAATTTTATTTGTCAATTATTGTCAATTGTCTCCATTTGTGGATTGGAAGAATGTGCAATGCACATTAGCAATCCAAAAATGAGAGGTTGGTTGGGCGGCGGAGCCGCGGGGCATCGTACTACCCGAATAGTATTCGGGATAACAAACAAAGAACACGTTGCTCGGTAAGTCTTACCGAGGATGATTATTCTACAGTCAATACACCCTCTTTCTCGGTGAGGAAGCGGAGATACAGATAACCATCTTCGTCTACGAACGCTGCCAGGTCAGCCCATTGAGCCGCAGTCCACAGGGTCTCGCCTTGCGCGGGCACGGGTACGTACACGTGTACGTACTTATTATATGGTGCCACCGCGAAGGTGCAAGTCTCAGCTACGAAGGTATGTAAATCTGTAGCGCCCGTCCAAGTGAGGGTACGATCTTGCGCTGCGAACTCTGCATAGTTGACGCGGTAGATAGTAAATGCGCTATCGAGATTGAGCGTCAGCTGGTCATCTGCCTTGAGTTCGATGCTACCGAGGACGCAAGGGCTAACAGGTTTGTCCATTACAGTGAGTTTGAGAATTGCCAAGTAGTCACAACCCATTGCATCTTGAAGTGTAATAGTATCCGAAGCAGATTGCGTATATGTCTTGCCGTTCCAGTCGTAGGTTTGTCCATAGTCGATAGTCACATCTGTAATGACAGGTTTCACCTCTGGAAGAACAAGCAGATTAAGCGTCACGATACTATCTGCGCCATTGGCAGCTGTAAAGGTCTTCTCATATGTTCCTGTCTCAGTATAGGTCGTATCCTCCCAGTCGTATGTTTCGCCAAAGCAGAGTGTATCGTTGATAGTAGTGTACACAGGATCTGGCAAAAGAGGATCTTCTTCGGTAGGTTTAGAGGAGGTGAAAGTAATATCACCTGCAGTACTATTATTGTCAAATCGTACATAAACGAAGCCATTCTCATCTAAACGACTCTCCCAAGAATCTACAACAGATGAGTTTACCACACTATTTCCCTTTGAAAAACTATAATAGTTCATTACACCATTAGCATTAGACGCATAAGTGAAATCGCAAATGGACGCATAATATGTAGGAATCACACGTCTTCCTGTCCAATTCACATTAATATCATACCCTTTCCAATCTTGATAGCACATTCTGTAAAGAGTTGTTTTAGAACCTTTTGGTACATTATATATTGACCCATTTTGCAACAAAATAGATTTATCTGCACACGATGTTGGTATCCAAACTTTAGGTGTCAAAGTAGTTGCCTGGTTGCAAGCAAAGCGAACATATACATAGTCGTCTGTAGCAGTTGCTACTATAGTAGCAATATCTGCGGTTGATAATTGTGCAACACGTTTTCCATCTACAAGGCCAAAAGTATATTTATTCAACACATTTGCATCGTCTACAGATGGTGTAAATGCAGATGTATTGGACACAAACATGTTCATCACGAATTGTGTAGGAGCAATAAACTCTGTAGAAGTCCAGGTACGAGGGAAACAGAATACACGACTGTCATTAGCTGCTAACTGCACTGGCACATCGTGTTGTAACAAAATAGCCCCACCTTGGATAGGACCCATAGGAATCTTCTCAACAATCAACTTACCAGCTGATTTTGAAATCACCTTTGCAAAGAACACACCGCCACCTAACCAACTCTTGATAGCAGCATCCATATTTTCCTCATATAGTTTATATGGAGTTGTTTTTGTTACATCGTATATTGCACGAACATCTACATTAGTAGAGGTTGGTGTGAAATCGCAATCACCATCCGATACCCATATTCTAGCGGCATTGTCTCCCGTCCAAACAAATTGAATACTATCTTTGCACCACTCAGAATAAGGGAACGCGTAGAATGTCACATCGTCATTAGCTGTAACCTCCAAGGTATCACCTAGATTCACGTAAATAGCATTATCCATACATGACGTATAAGTAGTATCTGGGCGAAGACTAATTCGACCTGCTTCAGGGAAATAAACCTTCACGAAAGCTTGAACATTGTAAGTAATACCACACTTAGTAAGTTCTTCACGATAATTAGCATTGATAGATAAATCCCATTCAATCTTGCCATATCGTTCCACTTTTGCACACAAGAACTCAACAGGTAATTCCAAACCAAAACTAGACACATTATTTATCACATCGTGCAATTTTGGATCATCATAAACTCCCGGATCGCATGTAAAATCAACCAACACCTCTGGAGAAGTAGTACTATTATCCACATTAGGAGTAAAATGCACATTCAATGGTAAATCATAAGTCCAAGCAGTGAACCAATATTCACCAGGTTCGGTAATTACGCCTTCGTAATTGCTATCTACAGGGATAGGATCATCACATGACTTACCAGATTGCGCCATCATCGAAGTGGCAAACACGAGTGCACAGAGTGCAAATACATAATTCTTTATCATAGCATTACATTTTTTTCAAATCATTCAACATCTTCGCTCGAATTTATCATCTTGCATTGACGACGGCGATACACCATAAAAACCACGTACAAGAATGCAAAAACAATCAGCGGCATAAAATCCCCTACAGGAACATAAGAGAATCCATACTGATTATCACCATCATCCCACATATACGGATTGCCTTCACTACCCATAAACCAATCCAACCACTCATCCCAAGTAGGTTTTTTACCCATGCCAAAATTCCATGAAGCACAATAAGCATCATAGGCACTTCTCAAGTCATAGATATCATACACCCACACACCATTTTCCTCATGACCATATTGCTTTCCCATCATCGCCAACCAATTCAACCAAGTATCTTCGACATTCTCATCATCTATTCCGAGATTTTGTCTTCCACGCATGGCGCGGGGACCAGTCGTAGTGGTATTGCCGATGCCTTGGTAGTTAGAGGCGATAGGCGATTGGATATTGGATATTGGCAATTGGGTATTAGCAGTTGGCGATTGGATATTGGCAATAGGCAACTGGATATTGGCAATTGACGATTGGCTATGGGCAATTGACGATTGGCTATTGGTAGCACGTACAGAACCGCCAGACATAGACACACCAGATACCGCATTACCACTACCAAAAGACTTCGCCGTAGCACTGGAGGTGGTATATACGGGCGCTACACTACTGGACGCTGAAGCGCCTAGGCGATAAGGCGATGAGGCGATAAGGCTAGTAGGCGCAGAATACGCAGGCGCGTATGAAGAAACAGCACGACGGCGGAGCATAGAGTTAGAGCCACGCATAGACACAGCAGGCGTACCTAAACCATTCGCAGAAGATGAAACACCAGAAAAGGTAGTTGTAGAATAGGAAGAACCACCTACATTAGAATACACTGCATTGGGACGCCAGCCATCACGGCTATCAATTGTGCGATGAAACAAACCATAAGCAGCCAAAAGCACTACACACAATACCAACCCAACAAAAATACTTAATCTAAATCTCATTTCTTTTTCGTTTTTATATACCTAAAAAATCTAATCAAACTAATCGCTTTTTTATCTAAAGATAAGATACTTCTCAAACAAAAGCATACTACCCACGATACAAAAAGCGCGCAAAGGTACTATTTTTTTTTGAACTGACAAAATATATTGCATTTTTTATAAATAAAAAAGGTATTTTTGTCACTTGCAAATTGCAAAACAAAAATTATAGCGACCTTGTCGCAGTTTAGAGGATGCTTGCTCTGCAAGCTCTGTGAATCTGCCTCAAGGGATAGGAATTGTGCGGTTATTGTACGGTTATTGTGCGGTTATTGTGCGTGAATAGTGCGTAATTGACTAGGGAAAGCATAGGGTTCTTCGACAATTTAGTTGAAAGAAATAGAAGCTCCTGCTCGCTACGCTCGTCCGCTGAATCTTAAGTAAATGTACATGAGGTTCAACTAATTTGACGAAGATCCAACTCAAGGTAATACAAAAAAAGCCGAGTACTCAAACAGAGCGCTCGGCATAGAAGATTGATTTAATCAAGGGATTTAGCGTGTCACCGACCCAAGGAGCGATTTGACAAACTCTTCGCGGTCAAAGACCTGCAAGTCGGTCATCTGCTCACCCAAGCCGATATAGCGCACAGGTATCTTGAATTGGTCGCTAATACCAATCACCACTCCACCCTTGGCAGTACCATCTAACTTAGTGATAGCCAACGAGCTAACCTGTGTAGCACGAGTAAACTGCTTGGCCTGTTCGAAAGCGTTTTGTCCCGTACTTCCATCCAACACCAACATCACGTCGTGCGGTGCATCAGGCACCACCTTCTGCATGACATTCTTGATTTTGGTAAGCTCGTTCATGAGGTTGATCTTGTTATGCAAGCGCCCTGCCGTATCGATCAACACCACATCGGCATCGTTCGCCTTGGCACTAGCAAGGGTATCGAATGCCACACTCGCGGGGTCAGACCCCTGCTGCTGCTTCACTACTGGCACGCCCACACGTTCGCCCCAGATACAGAGCTGCTCGACCGCAGCCGCACGGAAAGTATCGGCAGCGCCGAGGTACACTTTCTTACCCGCTTGCTTATACTGATGGGCTAGTTTGCCAATGGTGGTAGTCTTGCCCACACCATTCACACCGACCACCATAATGACATAAGGTTTGGAAGGCAGAGGGTCGGAAAAATCCATCACCTGCATGGAGTTATTCTCCGCCAAGAGAGCCGCCACCTCGTCCACGAGGATAGCATTCAACTCGCTGGTTCCGAGATATTTATCTCGCTGAACGCGTTGCTGCACACGCTCAATGATACGCAAGGTAGTCTCCACACCCACATCGGAGGTGATGAGCGCTTCCTCTAAGTTATCCAGCACATCATCATCCACAGTGGATTTGCCAGCAATAGCGCGAGAAATCTTGCTGAGCACAGACTCCTTCGTCTTCTCCAAACCTTTGTCTAACGTCTCTTTTTTCTCCTTACCAAACAGTCCAAAAAATGCCATAGTATTCTCGATTTTGATAAATTTTGCGTGCAAAGGTAGTAAAAAAATGTGATTTGACAAAGCAGCAAGCAGTATTTTGCAAAAAAAGTACAAAAAGTTTGCATATTTCAAAAAAAAGTGGTACTTTTGTGCGCTGTTTTTCAGTATGAACAAGAAAATTGATAACAACATTAAACGGTGACTACAAAAGTGAGAATATACTTGCTAATCGGTGTTATTTGTTATACCGCTTTTCTCGGATGGTATTTCTACAAGAGTCAGGACTCGTCCAATGCCCATTGGCGTCCAGCTGATGTATATACACAAACCAGCAATATCCAAGAAACGGGTACTGCCACCACAGCACCAGCCGCAGATCAAGTTTTCCAAGCGAAAGTGAGTGTACCAATGACCTCTCGCTCGAAGCACCGCATTACCAACTACAAGCACGCAAGGAGACGCCCAGCAAGGATGATGGCTTCGAATAGGAGAAGGAAGTCGTCGTCTGTGATGAGTTCGCTGAGCAAGAGCGAAGTTGTCCCTGTGGGTGGCGGCATACATCTGCTATCAAAGTCCACTTTCCACACATTCGGTGCTTGGGGATTGATGAACCCAAGTTACGGCCGAAGTAGTAGAAGAAGAGTGGATAACCAGCTATCGCAACAAGCAGTGGCTTTCCCCACACAGATATATCCATGGTATATCACCCCGCAGTCCGCAGAAGGGGCGCAAGGGATGGGCATGGAAGCGAACATGACGTCGATATCGTCGCAGTTGATGTCCAGTCATAAAAACTAATCAGATTTCTCGATTCTAAAGATGAAAATACGGTTTGTAACCTTGGGATGCAAATTGAATTTTGCGGAGAGTAGCGCCATCGGAAAAGCACTACTCGACAGAGGTCATACCCGTGCTAAACAAGGAGAAGAAGCGGACATCTGCGTCATCAACACTTGCTCCGTGACCGACAACGCCGACCACAAAGATCGACAAGCGATACACCGTATATACCGACAGAATCCCAACGCCATCATCATAGTGACAGGATGTTACGCACAGTTGCAGCCCGATCAGATCGCACAGATCGAGGGGGTGGATTATGTGTTGGGGCAGGAGGAGAAATACAGTATCACGCAATTAGTCGATGAAATCGAGCGATTGCGTGATAGTTTAGAGGACGCTTCGCTACAGAACGCTCCAAAAGGAGCTACAGAACGCTCGCAAGGCGAGCTACAGTTTAAAGACAAGGTACATGTTTGTGCCATTCGCGAGGTAGAGGAGTTTCATGGAGCGTATAGCAAAGACGACAGAACACGCTGCTTCCTCAAAGTGCAAGACGGATGCAACTACTTCTGCTCCTATTGTACCATCCCGTACGCGCGAGGGAAGTCGCGCAACCCTCGTATCAGCGAAGTGGTAGCTAATGCTCAGCAAGCACTCGCCGAAGGTGCTAAAGAAATCGTACTAACTGGCGTCAATATCGGTGACTTCGGAAGAAGCACAGGAGAATCTTTCATCGACTTGCTGAAAGCATTGGATAGGTTAGAAACTCCTATGCGGCAAGCCGCAAGAAATCTAAATAAATCTTTCGGCAACGACTCTGATTGTATTGCCACCGCTCCGCATTTTGGGAATATCCCAAACGCGACCGCTGAATCTTCGGTAAATGAGGCGAAAGGCGAGAGGCGAGAAGGTATGGATTATCGAGTGCGTATTTCGTCGTGTGAGCCGAACTTGTTGACAGACGAGATAATAGACTTTGTGGCAGCATCCAAGCACTTTGCTCCACACTTCCATATCCCACTACAATCCGGCAATAATGAAGTGCTGAAGATCATGGGACGTCGCTATACCCGAGAACTATTTGCAGAGCGCGTGAAGCATATCAAAGAGGTGATGCCCCATGCGTTTATCGGAGTGGACTGTATGGTGGGTGTAAGAGGCGAGACAGAAGCTTATTGGGAAGATTATCTGGCATTTATCAAGGAATTAGATGTTAGCCAGTTGCATGTATTCACCTACTCGGAGCGTGCCAACACACGGATGCTAGATATGGGTCTGTATGTTGTGCCTAAGGCCGAAAGACAACGCCGCAGCAAGATACTACACGAAGTGTCGGAAGAAAAGACACGAGCCTTCTATGCACAACATGCAGGCAGGACGTCTGTTGTACTTTGGGAATCGAAGAAGGAGGGCGACCAAATGGCAGGCTTCACAGACAATTATATCAAGGTACACCGACCATATGACAAAGCGAAAATCAACACTTTTGAAAAAGTGGTTGTAGGTGTAGAGTGTAAAGTGTAGAGTGTAGAGTGTAGAGTGTAGGGTGTAGAGTGTAGAGTGTAGAGTGTAGAGTGTAGGGTGTAGAGGCTGGAAAATAATACAAAAAGTTTAACTTTTTGGTTGTTTTTTTTGCGTAATTCGTTTTTTTTTACTAACTTTGCACCGTCTTTGTGATACTAACAAAGATTTTCCCCATAACTAGAATAATTTACATCATTTTTATATGCAATACGACATGCAGAAACTCGGGCGTATGACGCTCGAACAGTTGACTGAAGTAGCAGAGTCATTCGGCATTAAAGTACGCCGAAATGATTCGTTACAAACTATTATTTACAACATATTGGACGCACAAGCCGACAGACGCGGCGCAGAGGTGCAAGCCAAAGAGGATGCTAAATTAGCCAAAGGAGAAGAGAAAAAACGCAACAAACGCACCCGCATCCAAGCCACTCCAACCAAGGTAAATACAGATAATCTAAAGAGTAATCGTGTATTAGCTACCGTTGGTAGCGAAAAAGAGACACTGGGACAAATCAAAGAAGAACAAGCCAAGCAACCGCAGCCCAAGAATGCGGCAAGCGCCTCCCACAAACTCACGAAACTTGTTGAGGAGGCAGCACTACAGGACGACAGCAAAGCAGCCTTCGGTTTAGAGGACGCTACGCTACAGGACGGCAGCGAAGCTAACGGTGAAGCGGTGAAGAACGGTGAAACGGTGAAGAAGAAAAAACGCGGAAGACCTAAGAAGGGAGAGAAGAGTTTAGAGGACGCTGCGCCACAGGACGGCAGCAAGACTGCCAACAGTATGGAGGACGCTACGATACAGGACGGCAGCGAAGCTGCCTACAGTGTGGAGGACGCTGCGATACAAGACGCAGCAAAAGGCGAAAAGTCAGAGGGCAAAGGCAATAAGCCAGCAGAAACAAAGGAGGAGAAACAAGCCAGGATAAATGCTCGTATCGAACAGATAACCAAGCAGATCGCCAAGCGCGAAGAACAAATGGCTAATGGAGAGGAGATCACTCCTATACCAGCAATCAATACTCCCAGCAAGCCCGAAGAAGAAATGTTAGAAAGAGGTGTAGAGGCCTTTGGCAACACCATTACTGCTATAGGCACATTGGAGTGTGCGCCAGATGGTTACGGATTTTTGCGCAGTGCCGACTACAACTACATCTCATCTCCCGATGACATCTATGTATCGCAACAGCAGATACGTCAATATAGTTTGAAGACAGGTGACACCGTAGAATGTACTATTCGTCCACCCAAAGACACCGATAAATACTTCCCCATGAAAGAAGTGATTCGCGTGAACGGCGTGGCCCCTGCAATAGCCAAAGAGCGTATTGCCTTTGAGAATCTGACTCCACTATTCCCAGATGAGAAATTCACGCTTTGCAAAGGTGACAAGAGTGATCCATTGTCGGTGCGTATCATTGACTTTTTTGCACCTATCGGCAAGGGACAACGCGGATTGATCGTAGCCCAACCCAAGACAGGTAAGACCGTACTGCTCAAGCAGATTGCCAATGCCATAGCCGATAACCATCCAGAGGTATATATGATAGTATTGCTCATCGATGAGCGCCCAGAGGAAGTAACTGACATGGCACGTTCGGTCAATGCAGAAGTGATAGCATCGACCTTTGACGAACCAGCAGAGAACCACGTGAAAGTAGCCAATATCGTACATGAGAAAGCGAAACGACTGGTAGAGTGCGGACACGATGTGGTCATATTATTAGATAGTATCACGCGCCTAGCGCGCGCGTACAACACCGTGGCGCCCGCGAGTGGTAAAGTATTATCAGGTGGTGTGGAAGCACAAGCACTGCATAAGCCCAAACGTTTCTTTGGTGCAGCACGAAATATCGAGAATGGTGGCAGTTTGACCATCATAGCTACCGCCCTGACCGAAACAGGAAGCAAGATGGATGATGTGATCTTCGAAGAGTTTAAGGGTACAGGCAATATGGAGTTGCAATTGGATCGCAAACTCAGTAACAAACGTATCTTCCCTGCGGTAGACATACCTGCTTCGTCCACTCGCCGCGACGACCTGCTGTTGCCAGCCGATGTGCTGAGCCGCATGTGGATGATTCGCAAACAGCTGACGGCCATGCACAGTGTGGAAGCGATGGTGAAACTGAAAACCTACATGGAGCGTACCAACGACAATGATGAGTTTTTGTTGGCAGTAACGGGAGCGAGGTAGGAGAGTAGAGATAAGAGAGTAGAGAGATGATAAAGGATAGTGTTACACATATTAAAAGCAAGGCTTTTGCTGTTAGGATAATACGATTTTATCAATAAACTTTCTATCGCACTCTAAGAAGCTAATGAAACATTGTATTGACTTGAATTATTTCTTGAATCTGAAATTATCACAAGAGACGAATATGACTCTCTTTTTCAAGATTTGGATGAACTGATTGCCTTACTAACATCAACCATCAAGACTTCTAAAAAATAGTGTAGCAATCAAAAACAATAGGCAATGAAGATAGTGATTATCAATGGACCAAATTTGAATCTGCTGGGCAGAAGAGAGCCAAATATCTATGGGACGAAATCCATGGAGCAATTGGTCTTGGAAATACAACAGGCATACCCAGATGTGTACTTTGAGTATAGCCAATCCAACCACGAAGGAGATTTGATTGATTGGGTACAAGGCTATGGCCTTGCTAGTTTAGAGGACGCAGCAAGTTGCTATAGTCTGAAGGTTAAAGACACTGTAGAAGGTATTATATTGAATGCAGGAGGATATACGCATACAAGCATAGCACTGAGAGATGCAGTGGCATGTTGCGATGTGCCTGTGGTGGAAGTTCATATATCCAATATTGCAGAACGAGAGGATTTTAGGCGTGTAAGTCTGCTAACGGATGTATGTGCACATAGTATCATCGGACAAGGGACCGATGGATATCTACAAGCAGTAGAATGGATTATAAATAAACCATCATGAGAAACATACGATTAATCTATGCAGCCATATGCATATTGCTACTATCCACAGGGGGATTGCGTGCGCAAAACAACCCATATGTGGACGATAAGTTGCTGCACTTTGGATTCTTTTTTGGACTAGATTTGCTATCCTATCATATCCAGGAGAACGATAGTATCACTCAGTTGACAATGCCAGGAGCCAATGGCAACGTTTATCACCCCAGAACGATGGCAGTGGGTCCAGGTTTTCAGGTAGGATTTATCACCGATTTGCGGCTGACCAAACACCTCAACCTACGATTTACTCCCGCTCTGCACTTTGGTGAGCGTACCATCCGTTACAAGAGCTACACAACTGACACCATTAACGGTATCTCCAGAGCAGGTAACAAACCTAGCCTACTGACTATACCTATCAGTATACCACTGTACTTGAAGTGGTCGGCAGAGCGGCAAGTGAACTATCGCCCCTATGTGATTGTAGGTGGCGGTGTGGAGTTTGAATGCTTCCGCGATAAAGAGAAAGTAGTATTGCACCAGCCTTTTGATGCATTCGTATCGGCTGGATTTGGTTGTGACTTTTATTTTAGATGGTTCAAACTATGCCCTGAAATCAAATATCAGATTGGTTTCTTGGACGCACATGTACCAACGTCAGCCGCACAAGATAATGGTTGGGGCATACCAGCAGGCGACTATTTCTACACCAATGCTATCCGACGAATGACTCACCAAAAATTGTCCATCGTCATCAATTTTGAGTAATGCGCAAAGGATTGTACATACTATGCTTGCTATTGGCTATGGTAGCATGCCGACAGAATATCGTGTCGGACGATCCGACGTTGCGTCTGACTTTTTCGCATGACACTGTGTTATTTGACACGGTTTTTACCACCTTCGGTTCGTCCACCAAGCGCGTAATGGTGTACAACCCCAATGAGGATGCAGTCTGCATCAAACAAGTAAGTATGCGAGAGGGGAAATACTTTCGTATCAATCTGGATGGCGAAAACCAGATGGATGAGTTGCGCGATATTACCTTGCGAGGAGGGGATAGTTTGTTTATGTTTGTGCGTGTGTATATTGATCCACTCAATGAAGATAATCCAGTATTTTTGGAGGACGATGCAGTATTTAGTGTGAATGGCACGGTACAACAAATCAACCTGCAAGCTTATGGGCAGGATGTAGAGCGTATAAAAGTGCCTACAGACAGCATAATAGCCACCCTATCACTTACAAACAACAAACCATATCTACTCTACGACACCGTAAACGTAGGGCATCTGACAATCGAAGCAGGAGCTACGATCTACATGCATGCAGGCGCGGGGATATATGTATATGGTAGTATGACGGCCAATGGCACAAAGGAAAAACCAATTATTTTTAGAGGCGATAGGATGGATAAATTGTTCGACTCGGTACCTTATCGAATGGCCTCGGGACAGTGGGATGGAATATATCTGCTGCATAACAAAGAAATGCTGCCACCGACTTACACACTAGATTATGTAGATATATTGTCGGGTACAATAGGATTATATGTTTATTCTGAAGCTACAGGACTATTATTACCCAACATCACACTGAAGAATAGCCGTATTCATAATCATAGCGCATATGGCATGGTCCTACAAAATGTGAATGCAGAGGTGGTGAACTGTGAGATAAGTAACTGCGCATCGTATTGTGTATATTTGGCAGGTGGCAAGCACAAGTTTGTGCACAATACTATCGCCGCTTATTACGGATATCCATATACCGACCTTAATATTCACACCAACATACTTGCAGAGGATGTAGCCGCTGTATATGTCAACAATTTGAGCAAAAACAAGGCAAAAACCGAGAGTTCCTTCTACAACTGTATCATCACTGGAGGTAGGAAAAATAATCTAGTAGTAGCGACTCCCCTACCCGACTATTACGAAGGCAGATTCGAAGGAAACTATTTGCGTTGCGACTCGCTGGATAAAATCTATGCAAAAAATAACGTATATGCGTCAGAATCTGATAGTTGTGTGTTCAACAACATCTATTATCTCTACAAAGAATACCACTATTATGACTTCCATCTGGACTCATTATCACCAGCACGAGGCATAGCAGATAGCGTTGCAGCATTGTACTATCCGATTGATCGGGATGGCGAACATCGCAAGACCAAGCCAGATGCAGGATGTTATGAATTTAGTTTATAGTTTAAAGTTTAGAGTTTAATGTTTAAAGTTTAAAGTTTAGAGTTTAATGTTTAAAGGCAAGAAATATGGATACAAAAGAATTGCAAAAGCTGATTGCCATCTGGTTTGAGGAAGATATCCGCGATGGCGACCATACATCGCTGAGTTGCATCCCAGAAACCGAGATGGGTTGCCAACAACTGATTGTGAAAGAAGAAGGTATCATCGCAGGTATCGAAGTGGCAAAAGAGATTATTGCGTACTTCGATCCAGAGTGCAAGATGGAGCAACTCATCGAAGACGGTACCCATGTGAAGCCAGGCGATATTGCCTTTCGCGTATATGGCAAAGAGCTCAGCCTCTTGCAGATCGAGCGCACCATGCTCAACGTGATGCAACGCATGTCGGGTGTAGCTACCACAGCACACAAATACCAAAGTCTGATCGAAGGCACAGGTTGCCACGTATTGGACACCCGCAAGACCACCCCTGGTTTGCGTTACTTGGAGAAAGAGGCAGTGCTGATTGGTGGCGGTATGAACCACCGTATTGGACTATTCGACATGGTATTGCTGAAGGACAACCACGTAGATTTCTCGGGCGGTATCACTGCAGCACTTACTCGTGCTAAGAACTATTGCGAGCAGAAAGGTAAAGCCCTCCGCATAGAGATTGAGACTCGCAATGAGGACGAGATTCGCGAGGCATTGGCAACCAATATCCCAGACCGTATCATGCTGGACAACTTCTCACCAGAGCGCACCAAAGGTGCTGTGGAGATTATCCGCGCTTGGGAGAAGGAGCATGACAAACATATTGAAATTGAGTCAAGTGGCGGTATCACCATTGATACCATCCGCAGTTATGCCGAGACAGGTGTGGACTTTGTGAGCGTGGGTGCGCTGACCCACTCTATTAAGAGTTTGGATATGTCGTTTAAGGCGGTGAAGTGAGTTTAGTGTTTAGAGTTTAGTGTTTAGAGAAAATGATTAAAGAGAGATTGGCGGCGCTACGAGCGCTGATGAGAGAACAAGGCATATGGGCATGTATCGTACCTGGTACCGACCCACACGCCAGCGAATATATGGCAGAGCACTGGACCGAGATGTCGTGGATCACAGGTTTCCTTGGCGAGACGGGTACTGCGGTCATCACCTTGGACCAAGCACTGCTCTGGACCGATAGTCGCTACTATCTGCAAGCAGAAACCGAGTTGCAAGGCACTACGGTAGAGTTGATGCGCGAGAGCGATATTGATTGCCCAAGCATACCTGAGTGGCTCGTAACGACTCAGGAACAAGGAACCAAGAACCAAGACACCAAAGTGGCGGTGAATGCTGAGATGTATAGCGTGAATGGTTATCGCGAATTGAAATCCACATTGGAAGAAGGCGGATTGGAATTGGTATCCATTGACCTCATCTCACCATTGTGGACCGAAGGTCGCCCCGCGATACCGACATCACTGCTCTACGAATACGAGGAGGAATACACGGGCGAGAGCGTGGCGAGTAAGTTGGCACGTGTGCGTCAAGCCCTGAGCGAGAAGCATTGCGATGCGCTGGTAGTATCTGCATTGGACGAGATTGGTTGGCTGCTGAATATCCGTGGCAAGGATGTGGATTATACGCCATGTTTGATTAGTTATGTGGTGGTAGAGATGGATAAATGCACCATCTTCGTAGCACCTAACAAACTGGATGATGCTGCACGCTCATACCTCCAACGCATTGATGTATGCGTACAAGATTATGATCAAGTATTTGATTATCTGAAAGCTATCAACGCCTCGGCAGTCATGTATGACGGCAACAAGGTGAACGAAGCCCTCTTTGAGAGTATCAACTCTCGACTATCAACTGTCAACTGTTCTCCAAGCCCTGTGCTGAAGATGCAGAGCGTGAAGAACGAGACCGAACTGGCAGGCGAGCGCATCGCTATGCGCAAAGATGCGGTGGCATTGACCCGCTTCCTGCATTGGTTGGAGAATGAAGCGCTGAAGACTCCTCAAACAGAGATTACTTTGGCTGAGCAACTTGGCAAGTTCCGCGCTATGGGCGAGAACTACACCGATGACAGTTTCTGCACCATCGCAGGCTGGAAAGGCAACGGCGCTATCGTACACTACCATGCTACGCCAGAAGAATGTGCTACCATCGCAGGCGAAGGCGTATTGCTATTGGATTCAGGCGGACAGTACCTTGACGGTACCACCGACATCACCCGCACCATTTGGGTGGGCAATCCAGCCAATATACCTGCGGCTGTGAAACGCGATTATACCCTCGTACTCAAGGGACATATCGCTTTGGCTTCAGCACGCTTCCCTAAAGGCACACGCGGCAATCAACTAGATGTATTGGCTCGCCAATTCCTATGGGCAGAAGGTATGACATACGGTCACGGTACAGGTCATGGAGTGGGTCACTTCATGGGCTGCCACGAGGGGCCACAAAACATCCGCACGGATAACAACCCTAACCCATTGCAAGTGGGCAATATCTGCTCGGATGAGCCAGGTATCTATCGCGCCAATGAGTATGGAATTCGCATTGAGAACTTGATTGCGGTGCGCGAGAGCAACCAATTGGGTACACATGCTACAGGCGAAACGTTCTATGAGTTTGAGACCCTAACCTTGTGTCCATACGACACCCATATGATGGATCTGAGCCGCATGACCGAACAAGAGATTGCATGGGTCAACAACTATCACGCATGGGTATATGCAGAAGTTGCACCACTGCTTTCTGAAAAAGAGGCCGCATGGCTGAAAGAGAAATGCCAGAAAATTTGATTATCCAAATACAAAAAACATTGAAAGTTTGCCACTTTCAATGTTTTTTTTGTATATATCAGATTTTTTTCGTAACTTTGCAGCCAAATATTCAATACTATGAAAAAGCAAACAATAGTTATAGCAGTGATACTGCTGATGTCCAGTTCTTTCGTTTCTATTGCACAAGTAAAGACAGGAATTGAAATTCTTCGTGAAAGAAACTTCGATATCCTACAAGGCAAACGCGTAGGTCTTTGCACCAACCCCACGGGGGTAGATAGGCACTTGGTTTCTACCATTGATATTCTTTGGGAAGCCGAGAATGTAAACTTAGTGGCACTATATGGCCCTGAGCATGGTGTGCGTGGTAATATCTACGCTGGTGACCATGTGGACAACGAAGTAGATCCAAAAACTGGTCTGAAGATGTACTCGCTGTATGGCAAGACCAGCAAACCTACGAAAGAGATGATGGATGAGGTGGATGTGCTGGTGTATGATATCCAAGACATTGGCTGCCGCAGTTACACCTATATCTCTACCATGGGCAACCTGATGGAAGCATGTCAGGAATATGGCAAAGAACTGGTAGTGCTTGACCGTCCTAACCCATTAGGCGGCGAGAAGATAGAAGGATGCTTGGTGGAAGAAGGGTTTGAGTCGTTTGTTAGCCGCTTTGCTATACCTTATATATATGGTCAGACTCCAGGCGAATTGGCGTTGTATCTGAATGCCAAAGCAGAGAAGCCATGCCAGTTGACCGTAGTGGAAATGCAAGGTTGGACACGCGATATGACATGGGATGAGACGGGACTGGAGTGGATAGTGGCTTCGCCACATGTGCCACACGGCAGAACAGCCATCTACTATCCTGTGACGGGTATCTTTGGCGAGTTCTACTATATCAATATCGGTGTGGGCTACACTATGCCTTTCGAAGTGATGGGTGCGCCATGGGTGAATGCCGATAGTTTGGCTAGTGCATTGAATGCGCTGAAGTTGCCTGGCGTAGTATTCCGTCCACTGCACTACAAACCTTACTACAGCGTATTCAAAGGCGAGAATATCCAAGGTGTGCAAGTGCATGTAGTGGATTATAAGAACGTGGCACTGAGCGAGATACAGTTCTATGTAGTGCAAGAGATGATGCGCTTGTGGCCAGAGAAAGACTGGTTTACACACTGTGACCAAAAGCGCTTTGGCATGTTCAACAAGGTATGCGGCACCGACAAGATAAAAGAACTTTTCGGTCAACGCTATCGTTGGGAAGATGCAAAGGCATACTGGGATAAGGATGTGGAAGCGTATCGCGAGGAGTCAAGTAAGTTTTACTTGTATTAGTTTAGTGTTTAGAGATAGATTATATGAAAAAGTATATCGAACGATTGGCATGGGGAACAGATGCGGGATTCTACCGCTTGATTCCTGAAGAAGTGTTGCACCCAGCTACCGAAGCAGACGTGCAAGCGATATTGGCACGTGCAAAAAAAGAAGGAAAGCATATCACTTTCCGCGCAGCGGGCACAAGCTTGAGTGGACAAGCTATCAGCGATAGTCTGTTGGTAGTATGCGGCAAGAAATGGGAACAATATACCGTACACGAGAACGGCAAAAGCATTACGCTGCAACCTGGTATAGTTGGACAACGCGTGAATGAAATACTGAAGCCATACGGCAGGTATTTCATGCCCGATCCTGCAAGTTTGAAATCTGCCATGGTGGGCGGTATCGTGATGAATAATGCTTCGGGTATGTGCTGTGGCACACATGCCAACAGCTACCGCGTACTTCAATCGGTACGTATCATTCTGCCAGATGGCACCATACTAGACACGGGCGATAAGGAGAGCCGCGCACAGTTTATGATGACGCATCCGCAGTTTGTGCGCAAGATAGACGATTTACGCATCAAGACCCAAAGCAATTCCTATTTGTGTGATCTGATACGCAAGAAGTATTCCATCAAGAACGTAACGGGATTGACCATTTTGCCTTTTGTGGAGTATAACGATCCGTTCGATATTATTGCCCACCTGATGGTCGGCAGCGAAGGTACGTTGGCATTCCTATCGTCTATCACAATGAAGACAGGCGAGATACAACCCTACAGTGCATCTGCACTCCTACTCTTCCCTACCACCAAAGCTGCATGCGAAGCGATCACTGAGATGAAGCAAACGGGGCTGCTATCTGCGGCAGAATTCTTCGACCGCAAAGCCATGCAAACGGTAGAGAAAGATTTCCCAGAACTGAAAGGATTGCCAGCCGATGCGGGCGCTGCCTTGATCCGCACCGATGCACTAACAGAGCAAGAGTTGGAGAAAAAGAACGCCACCTTGCAAGATCTGTTGCGCCACTACGAGCTGTGCCAACCAGCATCCTTCACCTCCGACCCAGCATTGACAGGCAAATACTGGGCGATGCGTAGCGGCATTTTCCCAGCCGTAGGCGGAACTCGCGAGATAGGCACTACTTGTTTGATTGAGGATATTGCTTTCCCAATCGAACACTTGGCACAAGCCACTCTGGACTTGCAACAACTATTCATAGACCACAACTACCCAGAAGCCGTGATCTATGGTCACGCGCTTGAAGGCAACTACCACTTTATCCTCAACCAACGTTTCGACTCGCCTCAAGCCATTGCACAATACGACGGCATGATGCGTGCAGTGGTGGACTTGGTGGTGGATAAATACCACGGCAGTCTGAAAGCCGAACACGGTACGGGTCGCAATATGGCGCCATTCGTTCGTCGCGAATGGGGAGATGATGCCTATGAACTGATGTGCGAGGTGAAGAAGCTCTTCGATCCTGACAATATCATGAACCCTGGCGTAATCTTCAACGAAGATGAACACTCGTATATCGAACATATCAAACCATTGCCAGAGGTGCATGAGATGATTGACCGCTGCATCGAATGTGGTTTCTGCGAAGTGAACTGCGTGGCATGCGGATATGCATTGTCCAGTCGTCAGCGAATCATCGTACAACGCGAGTTGGCGAGATTAGCCGAGCAGGCTAAATCAGGCGATGAGGCGAAAAGGCGAGAGGCAAAGAAGTTGCTGAAGAGTTTGAAGAAAGACTTTGCTAAGATTGGTCGTGACCTCTGCGCAGGCGATGGATTATGCTCTACCTCATGCCCAATCAAGATTAATGTGGGCGACTATATCCACTTGGTACGCGAAAAAGACATGAGTGCAGCAGGCAAGCAACTGGGCTATTGGGCAGGCAAGAACTTGGCAGGTATTGGCACTGCGCTGACAGGTATTCTGGAGGTAGCCAATGTGGCTCACAGCGTATTAGGCGATAAGGCCACTAGGCTATTGGGCAAGGCAATGCACTATGGCTCAGGCGGTTTAGTTCCACTGTGGACACCATCGTTGCCTCGTCCTGTGCGCAAGAAAGAGAAAAAGACTGCCATGGAATATGGTGCAGTAAACGGGATGAAAGGCCTGCAAGATAAGCGCGTGGTGTACTTCCCATCGTGCTTGAACCAACGCCTAGGTTCTGGCAAGAAACCGCTGATCAACGATATGACCGAACTGCTGAACAAAGCAGGATTTGAGGTTATTTTCCCTCAAAACATGGAGAACCTCTGCTGTGGTACCATCTGGGAGAGCAAAGGTATGCCAGACGAGGCACAACGCAAAGCAGCCGAACTGGAGTTGGCACTGCTGAAAGCGAGCGAGAATGGTCGCTGGCCAATATTGTGCGACCAAAGTCCATGTCTACACCGCATGCGCCACACTATGCAACATATGAAGTTATACGAACCCGCCGAGTTCATTGACAAGTTTGTGATGAGTGAAGTAGAGATTACCCCATTGGACACCTGCGTAGCAGTACACGTGACCTGCTCTACCCGCCAGATGGGCGTAGCAGATGCGATTATCCGTGTGGCTAAGGCATGTGCGAAGAATGTGCTGGTACCAGAGGAGATAGGTTGCTGCGCATTTGCTGGAGATAAAGGCTTTACCGAGCCAGAACTCAACGAGTGGGCGCTGCGAAAGCTGAAACCACAAGTGGAGAAAGCTGGTGCGACGATGGGCGTGAGCAACTCGCGCACCTGCGAGATTGGACTGAGTACGCATTCGGGCATAGACTATTGCAGTATTGCACACCTCGTTAATATCACTAGCAAGCGCAAATAGAACGCTGTGCTGTTAGATGTTAGACCACTACGTTGTTAGAACGCTGCGCTGTTAGATATGGAAATAGAACGCAAATACTTGGTAACGAGCGACTGCTACAAGGAAATGGCTGTCGCTCGCTATCATATCATTCAAGGCTACATTTCGCGCGAGAAGACAGGCACAGTACGTGTGCGAATTACCGATGACAAAGCCTATCTCACCATCAAAGGCAAACCCGCAGCAGGGCATCTTGCTCGCTATGAATGGGAGAAAGAGATTGATGTGCATGACGCGGAGGAACTGATGAAATTATGCCAAGGCACCATCATCGACAAAACGCGCTGGATTGTGCCTGCGGCGGAAGAAGGATTGAAGTGGGAAGTGGATGAATTTCACGGGAAGCACGAGGGACTGGTAGTGGCAGAAATTGAATTGGAACGCGAAGACCAATCGTTTGAGAAGCCCGATTTTATCGGCGATGAAGTGACGCATGATCCTCGCTACTACAATGCGAACATGTAACTCAATTAAGAATTTTGAATTAATTGGAAGGCTGCGCCAATAGATTGAGCAAGGGCACCATCGGTATCTTCTCTATCTCCAATCACTAGGCATTGCTCTGGCGTAACAGCCATGTATTCGGCAACTTTTTCTAAGAGTTGATGAGCTGGTTTGAGCCCTCCTAATTCGGGAGCAGCTATTAGCAAATCAAATATATTAGTATCGATATTCAAGGCATTGAGCTTTTCGTGGATATGTCCATAATCGGATAATACGACAAGCCGAATGCCCTTTTTTTTGCACTCTTCGATAAAAGGGAAGAGCCAGCATACAGGTTTGTAGTACTCTCGTATGACATTGACCATCAATGGCATATATCGTTCGAAATACCACGAGCGCAACTCTTCAGGGGTAGCATGGCAGTAGGTCGCCATAGTTTGGAAATATGTTTGATAGAACCTCTCTTGGTTTTGTAGCCACTTTCCTCTCAATTGCTTGCGTGTTTTTCTCTCCGCGAGCATTCGTTTCCATTCTTTTGGTGCCGCGCACAACATACGCCATACCATACGAGATTTGGCATATAGTGTACCGTCCAAATCGAAGATAACTACTCGTATTTGAGGCGTGAGGATGTTTGAGCTGACTTGCATATTTTCTCTCCATTTTGAAAATCCGCACAAAGGTACAATTTTTTTCGATTAAAAACAAAAAACTTGGTTATTTTTATGGTATAAATTCGATAAAGACAGCGCAATAACTAATTAATAACTAAGTAATCACAAACTAATATCTAATTAGATACAAGGCAAAGACAGGGGATTGACAGGGGATTGATAAGGAATAGGTTGGAGGTAAGTAGGGGATAATTTGGAATAGGTGTGGAGGAAAATTAGCCAAGTTAGGCATAATTTTGTGGAAAAGGTGTACATATTTACATAATTTTTGGAAAAAGGTGCACATATTTAATAAAACGCATGCGCGCGCACGAGAAATTTGCATATTCCATTTGTTTATATTAATTTTGCAGCCGTTTTTGGGTTTCTAGGCAGTTGTTTACTTATGGAAATCTTAATAATCGAACATCAAAACGTAATATAAAATATATAAACAATATGACAAAAATTTACTTTAGACGCTTATTTGTAAGTACGTTTATTCTGTTGATTGGAGCTATATGCTATGGTCAACAAGTACCCAATCCAGGATTTGAAGACTGGAGTGGTGCGAAATTTGACGGTAAGATTCAGCCTGCGAGTTGGAATGTGAGTAACATTGAGCAAGTGGGAATCAAATTTAACTTAACCCATCAAGAATCGGGTCACACGGGCAGTTACTCCCTGATGGTGCAAGACACCAAAGTGGGTGCTTTGGGTATTACCGAAGTGTCTCCAGGCTATTTCTCATTGGGCAAACCATGGAGTCACCTTGAGGGTCTTGATACAAAGACTGCTACCGCTGGTACTTCGGGTGGTATCAACTTCAAATACCGTCCAGACTCGATGTCGGTATGGATCAAGCGCACTGGTGCCAACGTGGATAAAGAGGACTTTTACCTCCTCTATTACGCATGGTCAGGAACATCTAAGGGAAGCAAATACAAAGCCAAGAATGGTAACTGTACCTCCATTGGTCAGACAAATGAGGAAAGTGATATTCGTTTGGCATTGGATGGAAATGAGTGCGGCACCGACCAGAAAGCTAATCAGATAGCAGAAGGTATGTGGCGCGAGAAGAAAGAGTATGGTCAATGGACGAATATCCGCGTGCCAATCTACTACTTCAACAATGATATTCCCACTATGATGAATATCATTTTCTCGGCAAGTAACTACCCTAACTACCGCGCCAATAGTGGTTTGTATGAGGGTAACTCGTTGTATGTGGATGATGTAGAATTGATTTACTCATCAAAGATTCAAAAGTTGTATATCGGCGGCAAGGAGTGGAAAGGTTTTGATCCTAATTCCTCTGAGGAGCAATATTTCTCTTTAGGTCGTGATGCAGTTATCATTCCAGAGATCAAAGCCGTTCGCGGTGCTGGTTCGATCACCAATGCAGCTGGAGAGACAGTCCCCTTTTCTGGTCGTGAACTGTTGGGAAATGAGATAAGTATCACTCCAGGTGTGATAGATGGTGAGCCAGCGTTGCTGACCGTACAATCTGAAGATGGTAAGAGCAGCACAAGTTATAAAATTAAGTTTGTTCGCGAGGCTAGCAGCAATGCGAAATTAGCCGCGATATACGTGAATGGGGTTACGATCAACAACTACCAAGCGGGGGTATATAACTACCAGCATCTATTGCCATATGGCACAACAGCATTGCCTGTAGTGACGGTAGAGAAGCAGGAGGATGAGCAGACAGTTGAGATTACACAAGCGAATAGTTTGACAGGCGAAGCGATTATCAAAGTGACCGCAGCCGACAAGGAAACGAGCAACACCTACAGTGTACGCTTTGACGTAGCTCTGCTCTCCGACAACACTCTGAAAGACATCAAAGTGAATGGAGTATCGGTAGCAGGTTTCACTCCAAGTCAAACGCTCTACCGCGTATCACTCCCAACGTCAACAAATAGTATTCCAACCGTGGAGGCAGTATCAGCCTACCCAGAAGGAGAACAAACAATCCAACATACAGCCCCTACATCAGTAGCATCGTTGGACGGTAGTCAGCATATCATCAGCGTATCTACAGCGGGCAACCCAACACCTAAGACCTACAAGTTGACCTACAAATTAGAGGCATCATCCTACTCCTTGCTGAAAAATTTGCAGATGGGTGAGAACTTGATTCCAAACTTCGATCCAGAGCAAAAGACCTACTACATCAACTTGCCTATTGGTACAACAGAATTGCCAAAAGTAAGCTATGAGAAAGGCGAAAGTACTCAAACCGTAAGTATCAAGGAGGGAGGCGTAAATGGTACAACCATAGTGACCGTAGTAGCAGGCAATGGCATTGATCAAACGGAATATAAGATCGTGGTAGAAACTGCAAAATCGGAAGTTTGCACCTTGAATATGATTTACATAGGCGGTCAAGCTCTAGAGGGCTTTGAGCCAAACAAAACATCGTACACCTATACTCTGCCAATCGGTACGACAGCATTGCCAGCCATTACCTACGACAGAGGTGACGAGTATCAAAAAGTGGTTGTAACACCAGGTGGCATCAACGGTACTACTCGTATAGCAGTCACCGCAGAGAATGGTAGCAGCACGATTTACCAAATCGTATTTAGCGTGGCGAAGGCTACGAATGCTACCTTGAAAATGATCTATCTGGATGGTCAGCCACTAGAAGGCTTTGCGCCAAATGTATTGGAATACAACTGTCCACTACCTCAAGGAACGACTCAGCTACCAGTAATCACCTATGACAAAGCAGATGAGTACCAGAGTGTAACGACACGTGATGGCGGCGTCAACGGCGATTATAAAATCACAGTACGCCCTCAATCGGGTGCGGCTCAGACATATGTTTTGCATTTCTCTGTAGCCACTTCCGACAACGCGGATCTGAAAATGATATACTTAGATGGAGAGCCACTGGAAGGTTTTGATGCCAAAGTATTCAACTATGTTGACACTTTACCAATGGGTGTATTGACAATTCCAACCGTTACCTACGACAAAGGCGATGAAAGCCAAAAAGTATTGAATGTACGAAGCAACAATACCCAAACCATCAAAGTGACGGCAGAGAGTGGAAGGATACAAACCTATAGTATTGAATTTATCATTCAACGTTCCAATAGTGCTTTCCTCAAGATGATTTATCTGGATGGTGATAGTCTGGTTGGATTTGATAAGAACACCTTCGATTATACCGTTTCGCTACAGAAACCCACTTGTCCACGCATTACCGTAGAGAAAGAAGAAGGTCAACAAGTCACGATCACAACACCATATGCTACAGGCACGGCAAAGATAGTAGTAACGCCAGAGATGGGTGAGCCAAATACATACACAATTCATTTTGTCAACACCTCCAACAACTATGCATTGCTAAAGAACATTTACGTAGATGGTCAAGCCATTGAAGGCTTTATCCCAGACCTGTTCGCATATAGCGTAGCTTGCCAGACCAACCACCCTATTGTCACTTACGACAAGGATAGCACACAAGTAGTGACTGAGTTCCGTCAAAAGAATGTCGTGACTCTACATGTCGTAGCAGGTACGCACAAGGCACAATACGAAATCATATTGCAGCCACAGGCCAACAGCGATTGCACACTACGCAGTATTAGCATGGATGGTATTGGTATAGCTGGATTTACACCTACAACATACCAATATACCCTCAGTGTACCAGCAGAGACAACCACACCAAACATCGGCTATGAGAAGCAATATGCAGAGCAAGTGGTATATGCAGGTATGCTGAATGCAAGCACCTATTCGCTATTAGTGGCTGCTCAGAGTGGTGATACCGCACGATACACATTGCGTCTAGAGAAACAACTCAGCGATGATGCCAACTTGATCAATCTAGCGTTGCAAGGTATGGAAACTGCTATTGATTTCCAACCTTCTACCTACGAATACACCGTATCACTCCCAGAGGGATACGAGTTGCCAAACATTCTGGTGGAAAGCAAACCAGATCAAGATGTTGCACTGCATAGTGTAAGCGACAAAGAGCAAGAAATCATAGTCATCGCGCCTAGTGGAAAAACCAATATCTATCGCATCATCTATGATCGTCAGAAATCATCCAACGCATGGCTACAAGACATCTTGATTAATGGTACAAGCCTAGATGGATTTGATGCGCAAGTGCTCCACTACACAGACACACTAGCTTGGAGAACTAAGGTTGTGCCATGCGTACAACCAATCGGTTCACACCCTGATCAAACGATTAGCACGTACCATAGCCAGATTGATGGCACTACCATCATCAGTGTCTTGGCTGCAGATGGAATAACAAAACAAGATTACACCATCCACTTCCCAGTCATCAAATCTAGCAACACGGCATTGGAGTTTATCGAATTGGATCATGAGACCGTGCGCATTGACTACAAAGCCAGTGTCACCGATTATCATATTGCCTTGCCATATGGCGAGACACAAGTGCCTATCGTACTCTACCAAGCGATGGAGCCAGAGCAAAACATCCAATATATCTCACGCCCATTGGGACAAACATCTGAGATTATTGTGAGAGCAGAAAATGGCGAAACGACCTCTTACAAATTGCACTTTGCTCCTACCTATGCTTCGCAATCAAACCAATTGGCGGCGTTGAGCATCGCTGAGACTGGTGCAGTACTAGATGTAAGCAATAGCAATCAGATCGTTGCATTGCCTTATGGTACGAGTACGATGACTGTGAATTACACCAAGCGCTTTGCAGAACAAACAGTATGGGTACAGCCTGGTGGTATATATGCACCTACGATTATCACCGTTAAGTCGAACCGCCCAGAGGAGGCAGATATGGTATATACACTTACTCCTCAAGTGGCTACTCAAGACCCAGCGGTATTGACTGATATTAAGGTAAATGGCACTACTATTGAAGGATTTGATGCTAATCAATTCTCCTATATCGTGAATGTGGCTAGTGCACCTGTTATTGTATATACCGCAGCTCCTGGAGCACAAGTCAATATCATGCTGCAAACCACTAAACATTGGCAAGCACAAGTAACCTGCAATGGTAGAACCAACATATATAATGTATGGTACTACTACGAAAACGATCAAGTACCTAACACTGAGTTTACAGAGTGGACCAACTGTCTCACATATACCAAGGCAAACAAGCCTACAGGTTGGAACACAGTTGCAGACGTATTGGGAACGCATAATGGATTCGGAAGCTTTAACCCAGATGGTATGGTTAGCAAATCGGGCAATGATGCAGTATTCCTCAAGACCCCTTATAGCACACCTGGTGGAGGTAATATTCCTGGCTTTATTACCTTGGGTAATGTAACTGCAAAATGGGGTGTTGCTGGTAGCTCTTCGTTCGGGATTTCAGGTGGTATTAGTTTCCATAACACCCCCGACCAAGTAGCTATCCGCTACTACAATCAAAAAGTCAAGAACCACAGTCTCATCCAATACAGTCTGACAGGAACCCATGGTGTTAAGACACTTGAGTGGAAAGACTCAGAGACGCGTTCGGATTACAAAGAGGTTATGTTTGATCTCAGCGAGGCCAACCAAACTGCAGGTGATCCTACTTTGCTCAACATCACATTATGCTCATTTAATAGCATTGCAGGTACAACCAATACTTCTATCAACACACTCGCAGAGATGTATGTGGACTACTTACGTTTCTCCTACAATAGTGTCTTAACGGGCTTGAAGGTCAACGATAGTACAGCTACCCTGGATGGCAATGCATTCTCATATACTCTGCCAAGTTCTGAAAACACTCTCATACCTACCCTCTCTTTCACAGGTGAGGTAGCCGATCAAGCACAAAAAGTGGTTTGGAGTGAGGAGATTAAAGGCGAGGGATTTGCTATCCGCAATGCGACTATCACCAACTACGCTGAGGACGGAACTAGCACTGAATATACCTTGCAAGTAAAGCGTCCTTTGGATAAAAAGAATCTGCTCGGTGATTTGCTGTTAGATGGCAAGACCATTCCTGCTTTCGCAGAGAGTAAAACAGAATATACCGTTCGTCTGGCATCTTCTACTAAGTATCTGCCTAGTGTACAACCTATTGCAGCTAGTGGCTTGCAAACCATCATGACATCCTATGCAGATTCTACAATGACCATTGTTGTGACTCCAGAGATGGGTGAAGCGACCACCTACACGATTCGTTTCATTACCGAACTTTCGGACGATGTAGAGTTGGCTAACATTACTATAGAAGGTGCTTCTATCGCCTTTGACCCAGCACAAAAAGAATATACCGTGACTGGTGACAAGCTACCAGCTATCACCTTCGTTAAGAAAATGGATGGACAAACAGTAGATTTGAACAATGGTGTACTCCACGTGACCGCAGAAAATGGCGCAACCGGTACCTATACTATCCTACTTGAGAAAACCAATACCATCACTACGGGTCAGTTGTCTGACATCGAAGTCAATGGTGTATCACTCCAAGGTTTCAGTAGCGATATCTACGAATATACACTTGACCAACCTGAGTTAATTACCTTCAAACGAGCTAACCCAACCGACTCTGTGGTATTCGTACAGACATCTACGTATATGGAATGGCAAGTTTACGGTGATGAGCAACACACATACCGTATTACCTATCCGAACACATTATCCTCCAACACCTATTTGAAAGCCATCTACATAGATAGCACTTTCTATCAAGCATTTAATCCACAAATATATGATTATGTATATGCTACTGACTCCCCTGTACATATCCATGCTGTAGCCAATGAGGAGTCAAGCCAATTGGAGGTTAGTTATAACATAGCAGGCGATACCACCACATATATCTATACTGTCATTGCCGAAGATGGCACCATAGGTAATCCATATCATCTGTCTGTTATACCTAATTTGAGTGCCACACCATACTTGCAGTCCATTTCTTTGGATGGTAAGCCTCTGACTAATTTCCGTGCTGATGTATTGGAATATAAGGTGGTTCTTCCTACAAGTGCGTTCAAAGCAGTCGAACCAAGTATTCCTACCATTGAGTACCAATTAGGTGCCCCTCGTCAACAAGCATATATTGAGCATGGGGCACTGGGCGAGACTACAAATATCGTTGTTACTTCAGAGGATGGGGCTGCACAAGCTGTTTATCAGTTGTATTTCGAGGCAGAACCAAGTCACTGCGTCTCTCTCACAGGAATAGCAGTCAATGGTGAACCTATCGAGCATTTCGAGAGTCATCGTCATTACTATTCGGTTAAGACTAGCGAAGAAGAGACTGTCCTAACATGGTCATCAAATGATAACTTCCAAACAGTAGTTCAAAGTTATGATGATTATGCTCATACCCTGCATGTGATTGCACAAGATGGTATCAGCACATCTGACTACATCGTGGAGATATACAAGGAAGGTGCCTCTTCGGATGTTACTCTCGCCAACATTTTGTTGGATGGTCACACCTTCAACCAATTTGAGACCAATATCAATTCTGATCTAGAGTTCTCTCCAATGCAACAACGCTACAATATCAACCTGCCATCAGGATCACTCTATTTGCCAGAGGTGAGTGTATTGCTCAATTCTGAAGGTCAGAGTGTAGATATCGTAGTAAATGATCAGAAGGTAGAAATCCATGTGACGGCTCCAGACAAAGTATCAAAGAACACATACACCTTGCGCTTCTTTGTGCCACAGTCCAGCAATGCCCAATTGCAGATGATTTATCTGAATACAGATTCATTGAATGGCTTTGCGCCTGATCGATACAATTACTTTATCAATTTGCCTATCGGTCAGACTACCATACCTGAAATATACCCTATTCCTCAGGAGAGTACACAAACCATCAAGGATTCTATCACGGGTCCTATGCAGCACACCATCTATGTGACTGCGGAAGACGGTACAAGGCTACAATACATGTTGGCATTCACACACACATACTCAAATGCCGACACCTTATTAGCTATTTACGCCGATGGAGAAATGATCGAAGGTTTCAAGCCAGACTCATTCTACTATGCTTATACCCTGCCAGTGGGTACAGAGTATCTGCCTACTCTCTCTTGGCAAGAAGCTGATGAATGGCAAACCATCACCGCACACAAGCAACACGAATCATCGCTCAAACAGATTACTCAAATAGATGTAGTTGCGGGATCTGGTATGAAGAACACCTATACTGTAACCTACGAAATCATGCAGTCTGATATTGACACCCTGCAAATGATCTATATAGGCGCAGACTCATTGGATGGTTTTGATGCACAAACATTGGAATACACCATCCAACTAGCAGCAGGTGACTCTGTAGCACCTAATGTAATCTGGACAGAAGGTGATACATACCAAACGGTGACATCCAATACTACAGAGTATGTGGTAAATGGTGTGCAAATAGGATGGAAGGTAGTACTACAGGTACAGGCACAAGATGGTCATAGCAACCATTACACCTTATATTTCCTCTTCAGCAAGATCCTTTCTAACAATACAGAGCTAATGATGATATATCTCAATGGTGAGCCAATGAGTAATTTTGATCCAGCTACTCATATGTATCGTGTAAGAGTTCCTTATGGCGAAGGCAAGCCATCGGTATTGGCTACTGGTGCAGAACCTGAACAAACCATAGAAATAGCTCATGGTGACACTACTACAATCAAAGTCACAGCGGCTGACAAAACTACGATTGAAAATTACACGCTCGTCTTTATCTACCAACAATCGCCTTATGTTTACCTAGAGGGCATTTACCAAGATGGCGTTTTGATTGATGGTTTCCGCGCTGATTCTTTGGAGTACAACATCATCCTTCCTTATGGAACCACTACACTGCCTACCCTCAGCTATAAAGTAGGAGTAGAAGGACAAACGGTTGATATTGACACCACCTTCTCAACAAATGCTAGTGGACAAGAGATAACACGATATAGTTTCATTGTCAATGCACCCGATGTTGATGTCAATCCTGTTCAATATGATGTCTATATCAGCACTGCACTCAACGATGATTGCAGCTTGAAAGACTTGCTAATCAATGGTCATATGATTCAAGGCTTCCACCCTGACACCATGGATTATCAATTGATATATCCTATTGGTACAGACTCTACAGCACTGATTACTATAGATGATATCAACGCGATAACCAATGATCCAAAGGCCACTGCGCATATCAATACAAATGGTGTAAACTTTATCATCCAAGTGAATGCTCAAGACGGAATCCACTCTTGCGTATATACTATCGAACAGATTATAGAGCAAAGCAGTAATACACGTCTCAAAGCACTGCATGTTGATGGTGTGATGATTCGCGATTTCGATCCCGAAGTGCTGGAATATACTTACTACGTGGATGCAGCTCAACCATTGGTAGAAGCTATTGCAGAAGATAGCACGGCAGAAGTAGCATATGGTTTCTATACCGTAGGAGAGGCATACCATATCTTCGTAACCGCAGAGGATGGCAGTACTGCTACCTACACTATCAACTTCATCGAAACAACTATCCAAAGTGCAAATACACCATACGCACACGATGTATTGATGAAACATATAACCGGTACCCACGATGTAGTCTTCGCTACTATCCGCAAAAACGTATCTGTGGCTGTATATGACGCACAAGGTAGTTTGCTCTATATGACCAAGATCCCAGAATCTAGTCAAAATGATATCGTCATGATTACCAATGCCGACGGTGTGGACGAGTTGGTTGATGTATATACACCATTAGCTACCTTCACATTACCACAAAGCAATCAGTTCTACTTCTATGTCTTCTTTGAGAACGACAAACGTAAGATTGCTTCGGGCAAGATTCTGCTTACCAGATAATGTTTAAACTGCACTCCCAATACCGCCCCACGGGCGATCAACCCGATGCCATCCGCCAATTGGTGGATGGCATTCGTACAGGTGCAATAGCACAAACACTGCTGGGTGTCACAGGATCGGGAAAGACCTTCACCGTTGCCAATGTGATCGCAGAACTGAACCGCCCTACCCTCATCCTTAGCCACAACAAGACACTCGCTGCCCAACTCTATAGCGAGATGAGGCAGTTCTTCCCAGACAATGCGGTGGAATATTTCGTTTCCTACTACGATTATTACCAACCCGAAGCGTACATACCCACTACCGACACATATATCGAGAAAGACTTATCCATCAACGAGGAGATTGATCGTCTGCGACTGAGTGCCATATCGGCGCTGCTCAGCGGAAGAAAAGATGTTATTGTAGTATCGTCGGTAAGCTGTCTATATGGCATAGGCAACCCACAGGACTTCAGCCAATCTTGCATCTCCGTATCGCAGGGAGAGATACGCAACATGAACACATTGCTCAACCAACTCGTCGAGTCGCAATATGTTCGTAATGACAATGAACTCAATCGTGGGCGTTTCCGTGTCAAAGGTGACACCGTAGATATTGCACTCGCATATGCAGACTACATCTTGCGCGTAGAGTTTTTTGGTAACGAGATTGATGCCATCATGACGCTTGACCTAGCAACTGGAGAAATACTCGAAGAGTTTGACACCTACAACATCTACCCAGCCACTATCTTCTGCACCAATCCTGACAAGCAAGCGGAAGCTATTTCGCAAATTAAGCTTGATCTTGCCAATCAGATTCAATATTTCCATGACATCGGCGAACCCCTCTATGCAAAACGCATTGAGGAGCGAGTGAAGTATGACATGGAGATGATCCAAGAACTGGGCTATTGTTCTGGTATTGAGAACTATAGCCGCTACTTTGATGGTCGCGCAGAAGGCACTCCTCCCTACTGTCTATTGGATTATTTTCCAAAAGATATGCTGCTTGTCATTGATGAGAGTCACGTGACAGTTCCTCAGATTCATGCCATGTATGGAGGCGACCGTGCGCGCAAGAACAACCTTATCCAATACGGATTTCGATTGCCTGCGGCACGAGACAATCGTCCATTGACCTTCGAAGAGTTTGAAACCAAGACTGGACAAACCATCTATGTATCAGCTACTCCAGCGGATTACGAGTTGAAGCGTTCGAATGGTATTTTCGTAGATCAACTTATCCGTCCCACGGGGTTGTTGGATCCCGAAATAGAGGTACGCCCTTCGGAACACCAAGTGGATGATCTGATGGAAGAGATTCGCCTTCGCGTACAGAAAGAGGAACGTGTGCTCGTTACCACCCTCACCAAACGCATGGCAGAGGAGATGGACGAATATCTGCGTAAATATGGTGTTCGCTCAGCCTATATCCACTCAGACATCGATACTCTGGAGCGCATACAAATCATGGAAGACCTCCGCAAAGGACTCTACGATGTACTCGTCGGTGTGAATCTCCTGCGCGAGGGATTAGACCTGCCAGAGGTTAGCTTAGTAGCCATACTTGATGCGGACAAAGAGGGGTTCTTGCGAGATCATCGCTCACTGACACAAACAGCAGGACGTGCAGCACGCCACGTGAATGGCAAAGTGATTATGTATGGTGATAAGATCACTCCATCCATGCAACTCACTATCAATGAGACACTTCGCCGTCGCGAAAAACAAATCGCATATAACCAAGCAAACGGTATCACGCCTACTGCGCTCAACAAAGCCATCGAGTCCAGCCCACTCATCGCGCTTATGCGCAAGGAGCAAGAGGAGAAAGAGCAACTGGAGCAGAAGATTCAAGATGCATGGAAATCTGCAGCTTGGCAGCAATACGACAAGAAACAACTCGAACGTGCTTCTGAACAGCAACGCCGAGCCATGTTGGAAGCGGCTAAGAATCTCGATTTCGATACGGCAGCGCGACTACGAGACGAGTGGTTGCAGATGGAAGATAGACTTCAAACAATGGAATAACATCCGTCTATCCTCAGCCTATCATCAGCCTATCATCAGCCCTTTGACTATTGTTCTATCCACTTATTTATTTCGCTTGGTTATCTCTTCAGACAACAGCCGATACACAGCTTTTTGGTCATCATTGAGCAGGGATAAATGATGATTCATCACATTCTCATCGCCACGACGAGCGGGGCCTGTTTGCGCATCGCGAGGCGCTAAGGTATGTATCTTAGCAGCAGTTTCATCGATCAATGGCAAGAGGGCAGAAAATGGGATATGCGTATTGCGTAGCAGTTCTGCTGCCATGGTGTACATCAGGTTGGTAAAATTGCAAGCATATACCCCCGCTACATGCAAACGCTCACGGTCGTGCTGGGTAGCCTCATAGACATGGCTAGTGATGGTTAATGCCAACGAATACACCGCACTGATATCGTCAATCCCCCGTGCCTCAAAGAAGACGGGTACCGTAGAGAAGTCCTCTATCACGCGTGCATTGCTGAAGGTCTGAAATGGGTAAAAGATACCCGCATGTGGCTTATCATCGCCAAAAACACTGATTGGCATTGTTCCTGATGTATGCAGGTGCATTGCCCTCTCCTTACCCTTTACTTGCGCGACCACCGCAGCTAGCGCCTCATCTTTGACCGCATAGATATATACGTTCGCCAGAGGCAACCGATCTAATCCTTCGCGGCTACTAACCATCTGACATACAACGCCTTTCTTACGAAACGCGTAGTCCAAATTAGTAGCTACATTCCCTCGACCAATAATGACAACGTTCATATATTGTTGATGGTTTAAAGTTTAAAGTTGAAAGGCAGGGTTTGGTAGAACTCAGTGACTGCCACGATGCCGTTTTCCCATACCTCAAGGTCCATAGACTCGTTGGGCGAGTGGATAGCGTTCTTCTCAAGTCCAAAGCCCATCAAGATGGTCTTCACCCCTAGAATCTGCTCAAAACTGCTGATAATCGGGATACTACCTCCACGACGAGCCGCCAATGGTTTCTTGCCAAACGCCACCGTGAAGCCATGTTCCGCAGCCTTGTACGCAGGTATATCAATTGGGCAGACATATCCCTGTCCACCGTGCATAGGTGTGATTTCCACACGCACGCCTGCGGGCGCAATGCTCTTCATATACTCCACAAAAGCTTGACTCACTTTCTCGTGGTCTTGATTTGCTACCAAACGGCAACTCACCTTCGCATATGCCTTGCTTGGCAAGACGGTCTTGCTACCTTCTCCCGTATGACCGCCCCATATACCGCAGATATCAAACGATGGACGGCATGAGTTGCGCTCCAAAGTAGAATATCCTTCCTCGCCGAAAGTGGCATCCACGTCTATTGCTTCGCGGTAGGTTTGCTCAGAGAATGGTATCTGAGCTATCATATCCCGTTCTGCTTGTGGTATTGGCAATACATCGTCGTAGAAACCTGGGATGGTGATACGTCCCTTCTCATCTACTACCTTCGATAGCATCTCGGTGAGCGCATTGATTGGGTTCTTCACCGCGCCACCAAAATGTCCACTATGCAGGTCACGGTTAGGACCAGTCACCTCCATTTGCCAGTATGCCAATCCACGCAAACCAGTAGTGATAGAAGGCGTATCTTTGCCTATCATGGAAGTATCACTGACCAGAATAATATCACAAGCGAGCAGTTCGCGGTGTTCCTCAAGAAACGCCTCAAGGCTAGGGCTACCAATCTCCTCTTCGCCCTCGAAAATAAATTTCACACGGCAATTCATCAGCCCCTCACGCACAAGGTATTCAAATGCCTTGACTTGTATCATGGCTTGTCCCTTGTCATCATCGGCTCCGCGTGCATAGAGTCGTCCCTCGCGAATAGTAGGTTCCCATGGATCGGAGTTCCAAAGTTCCAAAGGCTCCACAGGCATCACGTCGTAGTGAGAATAGACAAGCACCGTAGGTACTGGATATTGGGTATTGGACGCCACATCGTGGCTATTGGATATTGGACTGTACTCAGCATAAACAAAAGGATTGCCTTGCGACGGCATCACCTCTGCATGCTGTGCACCTGCCTGCAACAAAAGTTCCTTCCACCGTTCTGCGCAACGAAGCATATCCTCTTTGTGCGCTGGTTGGCAACTGATGCTAGGGATACGAATCAAACTTGCCCACTCTTCCATAAAGCGAGCGCGATTTTCATGGATGTAATCACGGATTGTCATGATAGTAGCATTTATATTTCGGCACAAAGTTACTACAAAAAATGCACATACGCAAGTTAAACGAGCAATATGTGCAAAAAAAGATAGATTCATCTATCTCATACGATATTCATCACTCAAGTTTGCCCCCATTTTGCTCAGTAATTCCGCTGTAGATGCGCTGATGATACTCTGTAGATAGCCTTCTCACTCGGTGCCATATCTTCGTGTTTCACTCCCTTCCCCAATTCCCCCTAACACGACTAAAATAACTAGAACAACTAGTATCACTCTACCTTCTAAACTCCCCAAAATAAAAGAACTCCTACCTCGCCTTGAGGTAGGAGTTTCTTATGTCTTCATATTTCGCCCCGCGATTGGCTTTATCATAAAGGACTATTAGCGAACTAAACGGACACTATAGCCATAAGAGTTGCCATGGCTCATACCCACATTACTCGAAGTGAAGTCCAAATAGAAGTAGTCGTACCAGTTTTCATAGTAGGACGAACTCGACCAATAGCAGCCAATTTCTCCTATTCCTGATATGTATGATACGTCGAGACCCGCCGCAGGCAGGAATATTGCACCTGCCTCCTCCATCATTTGCCATTTGGAAGCATTATATACATTTTGAGAAAAACCACCTCCTACACCAGAGTTAAAAGTAATACCAGAAGGAGATTCCCAATCATCGGGTAATAATATCAATCCATTCACATCTACAACACGAGCTAATCCCTGCAATAAAGAAGCATTTTTTCGCCGATATAATATATATCCCCACTCCCTTTCTGTTAAGGTGCGCCAAATACCTTCATCGTCATTACCAATCTTGTTTACACCCCAATCTATAAAATGGTCTGAAGAATAGGACGCCGTCGGATTCTCTCCTGTTCCCCATGCAAATAAATCTATCCAACCATTATAAGAAGGATGGTTAGATTCATTTCCTGAACCAATATAGTCATATTGATTTGGAGCAAAACGCCATATATCCCCAATGTTATTATATTGTAAATTGCCAGAAGAAAAATACACATATTTATTTCCCGCTACAGAAAAAGCTCCTTTAGGGACTTCTAGAAAAACTTCTGGTGCATCTTCTAAAGTATAAGGAAAAAATAAATCACAACCTACAAAAATACTTGCTATCAAAGCTAGCGATAGATGATATTTAACTGCTTTCATATTCTACAAAATTAAAAGTTTAACGCAATTCCGACTCCGTTTGGAGTACTTTGAAGATTCAATGTCAATTTGGATTGTTCTTTTGTTTGTTCATTGTATTTATTATGGATCTTATTCTTCACACCATATCCAACACTCAAAAGCGGTATTGATACGCCAGTTAATCCAGCACCACTACACATTAAAGCTATCCCCATGTCCCCTAAATATGAGAATCGATCATAATAATATTTCCAAGCATCAAATAAATACTGTTCTCTATCATCAGCAGGAGTAAAATCATTTGACCATGAATCATGATAGTTATTAACACCCAATTCAAGTTCAAACGCCTCACATTGCTCATGATACATTTCCTGCAGAATCATGCTTGCCCCACCAGCAGCAGTGGCTACAAGTCCAATACCAAACATAACCCAACCTGCTTTGATACAGTTATTTCCTCGCATGTAACGCTTATACACCTCTTGATTATTATTGCGTAGAAAGGCCTCCATAGCTTTCTGATCCATTTGGGTTTCACCATACGTATACACTCCTACCCCATATAGTTTTTGATCTGCTTTTGAATTACGTACTAATTGAACACCTATGGGTGTTTTTACTCCAAAGTCCAACTCTTTGTTGCTGGAGAACATCTTTTTTGCCAACGCAGTACACCCTTGTTGCATGTGTTCAGCATTGATTTCCAACATCTCAGTCACAATAGTACGAGCTGTTTCTACATCTAACAACTTAGCTGTAACAAACATATTCTTAGCATTTATTTTCACAGCTTCCGCCACTAAAATATAGTCTGCACCTGTCATTTCTCCCAAGCGCTTAATTTGATCATTACTTACTAAACCCGTGCGTTGAAACGTATGTTCACTCATAATGGCATCTACATCGGTACGATCATACACCTCACAACCAGGTGTATTAGCTATTGCTTTACTTAAACTTGTACGTAAGACCAATTTGCTTGCATACGAAACCTTGTTCTCTTTATCCACCGTCTCCAAGATTGCTACACGCTTTACTTGGGCAGACATCATTCCTGAAATCAATAGGAATAAGAATAAAATAGTTTTTGTTTTCATTGTTGTAATTGTTTGTATTTTAGTTGTTAATAATTTCTTTTATTTTGGCAGCAACTTGCTGATATACTTCTGCATACGCTGCATAGCCCGCCTCTTCACGACTGATGGTATGAGACCCCTTTTGGCTAAAACTACCCTCGTATATCACACTCTGCGTATGGCCCTTCACTATCTGCAACATGACTTCCGCCATAACGAAATACGCAGTATATGCCCCCGTCTGCAACGTATTATATTCGCGTGTCGTTCCATGTAAACGGATTATCCAATCTGCCTCCGTTTCATTCATTGTAAAAATGCAACCAATAGGAGAAATCTCCTGCTTAATCTGCTGAACAAAAGTAGGATATGACTTGTCGAAAATACTCACATCTCCACCAACATACACTGTCACACCATTCTTCAGTTGTTGAGACAATGTACTGGCTCGTTGCTTGAGTGCGTTACTTTCCGCGAAAGCCATATCTTCCATTTCCGCATTGGCATCTACACGCTGTACTCTTTGTTGTATTTCCTCTACTTGTTGCAAATATCTGGTTGCTTTTTCTAACGCTTTATGAGCTGTACCCTTTTCGCCTTCTGCCAATAGCCCTTCCGCTTCTTCTACTGCCATTTCCGCACGAGTGATATGGCTAATAATCTGCTTGTTCAGCGTGCGAACCAAATCTGTTTTCTTGACCCATGCAAAAGCAAATACCTCGTTTGTTTTCGGGTTATGCCAACTCTCAATTGACAAATTTTGGCACTCGCTTATGGGCATGATACCTCCTATTGCTTCTGCTTGTGCTTTCTCTTTTGCCCGTTGGTGCACTTGCTCTATACTTTCGCCTGCTTGTTGCTCACCCACAATAAAGCCCTGCAAATATAATTCGCGAGGGTAATTATTGGCGCGCCATTCATCATTGCACCAGGCGGGTAAGGACACTTGATTGCTAAAGAATTGATTACAATGAGTAAATTCCGTAAACTGAACTCTTATATTTCCATATCGTGCCACTTGGCACAACACATATACAGCATATTGCTTTGATTCTGGTTGAATATACTCGCACACTTTATTTACAGGTACATTCATCATTTTAGCATTCTCTCCATAGGTGCTGCCACTGCTTATTGCATTGTTGATACTTGCCACATTGATTGGCAAAGCCAATCGCTCAATTGTGCTGCGATACACCAATCCCATAGCTCGATTGCGTGCTTCCATTTCTGTAGCACCCACACCGCGTTCAACCACATAAAGATAGGTGTCGTTAGCGGGTTCTGGCTTTTTCTGCACCCATTCTGGAACTTCTTGTGCAAGGAGTGTCACTTGCGAAAGAAATACCATAAGCAGAAATAGTGAAGTCTTCCTCATTGTTGTATAGTGTTTGATTTTTAGTCATGTTACTCACAATTAGGCACAATAAAAAGCGGGACTGCACTGTTGCTGTTCCGCTTAACGAGGCTCTCGCATTGCCTATTATTCCGAACAAGCAACACCGAAGCCCACGCCGATATGTACGCACATGTACACACGTATTTATAGTGTGTACCGCAAGGATATACATATCCCGAGGACATCAAAATGCTGCAATGTGTTGGAATAATGTTAGAATTTGCGAGATTCCGTTAAGCCAAGCACAAAGCGCGTTGGACACCCCATAAAAACGAGTTTTATCGGGGAACCCGTTTTGACGCCTTTATTATGTCTGCAACCACCCCACCCAAAAGACATAATCCCAAGGCGTGGGCTAATTACGGTTGCAAAGGTAGTGAAAAATTTGCAGATATGCAAGAAAATAGCGAAAAAATCGCTATTATCTGGATAATGGACGCCCATGGGGGCTATGGGACGGCGTTCCGACTACTGGATATGGGCCAGTGATAACACGGTAAAGGGCGCTAAATCACCTAAGAATAACCTATAAATCACCTAAGAATCACTAAAGAATCACTAAAGATTTACAAGGGCATTTCAGGGTTCTTCGACAATTTAGTTGAAAGAGATAGAAGCTCCTGCTCGCTGCGCTCACGAAATCTTAATAAATCTTACTGCAACGACTCTGATTGTATTGCAACCGCTAGCACTCACTACGTTCGTCCGCTGAATCTTAAGTAAATGCACATGGGATTCAACGGTTGAAAGAAATAGAAACTCCTGCTCACTGCGCTCACGAAATCTTAATAAATCTTACTGCAACGACTCTGATTGTATTGCAACCGCTAGCACTCGCTAAGCTCGTCCGCTGAATCTTAAATAAATGTACATGGGGTTCAACTAATTTGACGAGGTGCCAATTTTAGGTAAAAAAAATAAAAAATCGCTATGTATGCTCAGTAACATATATAGCGATGAGAGAGTAATGAAAAATCAAATGTCTATTCTGTCAGTTGTTGGATAATATCCTCACAGAGAGTCAAGATAGGTATTGTACCGTCATTATTTACTACGATATCTGCACGTTGTACATCTTTTTCCGCTTCTTGTGCGCGCATGCGTGCGCGTACCTTGTTTATATCCGAATGGTCACGTGCGATGACACGCTCAAGGCGAATCTCCTCGGGCGCCGTTACTGCCACCACCTTGTCGCAAAGGGAGTCAAAGCCAGCTTGGTAGAGGATGGCACATTCGATGAAGCATGGGGTAGTCGCCTTTGGCAGGTTATGTGCACTGTGCGCAGGTTGTGTCGCTTCGCGAGGATTAGCGTCCTTTAGACGGGTGTAGGTTTGTGCCCAACGGAGTATATCCGCGCGGACTGCGGGGTGAACGATGGCGTTGAGTTGGGCAAGTAAGCCCTTGTCGGCAAACACGCGTTGGGCTACGAGTGACGTTTGATAGACTCCATCCTTGTACACTTCTTCGCCGAAGAGGGCAGTAATCTGCTTGCGCACATGAGCATCCTCCACAATCAGACGCTTCGCCTCGCTATCGGTATCATAAACCGAATAGCCCATCTGGCGTAATTGCTGTGCAATCACACTCTTACCACTGCCTATGCCTCCTGTGATGCCTATTATCATACTGAAGAGTTCTAAAGGTTTTAAAAGTTTTAAGGGTTAGAATTGGAAATAGATAAACGCTTGCATATCTGCGGTAACAAACTGATACACAAGCACTACCGCCAAGGCTGCAATCAATATGATAGCCCAGATGGGCAAGAGCGCAAAACGTACTCGATACCAACGTTTCCATCGGTTTGGCAGCCAGTGTATCACCATACCTAACACAAACAATATCACTACACTGCGATACTCCCACAGAAAAGCAGGGATGATACTGCTGTTCCATGCTCCACCGATCTGATTGACCATATTCGTAGCCGTCTCCCATGCCTCTTGATTCGCCGTCTCAGGATCAAGGTTGCTGCCCGAGCGGAAGAACAAACGCGTGAACGTGATAAACACAAAGGTCTGTGCCACCGCCCATCCTCTGCTTATCCACCCGATAAACTTGGCGCGTGGTGTACCCGAAATAGCGAAATGCCCCATACGCTCTATCCACCAATAGATATAACGAACGAAGGTACCCATCCATAATGCTATTCCCCATACAAAGAACAGGTTCCATATAGGTGCACTGAGTAAGGCATAGGCTATCCATAGGCCACCCATGAGCAGGGTCATCAGTAGCATTTTGATATTCCAATTCATTTTTGCCCACACCTTATACACAATCATGCCCGCACCATTCAACGCACCCCAAATGACGAAATTCCAGCTTGCTCCATGCCACAAGCCACCCAACAACATGGTAATAAACGAGTTGAAGTTACCTGCTGTAATCTTATTCTTCACTTCTTTACCCAATATCTTGCGGTTACCACCCAACGGGATATAGAGGTAACTCTTCAGCCAACGGCTGAGCGACATATGCCAACGGCGCCAAAACTCCTGCGGGTTCTTGGATTTATAAGGCGAATCGAAGTTCAGGGGGAGATAGAAGCCCAAGAGCATCGCTATACCAATGGCTATATCCGTGTAACCAGAGAAATCGGCATACACTTGCAGTGAGTAGGCAAACAAAGCAAACAAGTTCTCAAAGCCGCTGAAAAGCAACGGGTTCTCAAACACGCGATCAATGATATTCACCGCAAGGTAGTCGCTCAGCACGATCTTCTTGATGAGTCCGTTGAGTATCCAAAAAACTGCCAATCCAAAGAGTCGACGACTTAGGCAGAAAGGCTTGTATAGCTGTGGAATAAACTCATTGGCACGCACGATAGGACCTGCCACCAAGCCAGGGAAGAAACTTACATAGAAGCCAAAATCCAAGATATTCTTCACAGGCTTAACCAATCCACGATAAACATCCACCGTGTAGGACATCACTTGAAAGAGGTAAAACGATATACCAACAGGAAGGATGATCTTATCTACCATGAAACGCCCACTCTCGCTGAATCCGTTGCCGATATAAGCAAACACATCAAACACTGCAAATTCGGTTCCGAGTAGGTTGTTCACCACATTCGTGAAGAAATAAGCATATTTGAAATAACAGAGCAACCCTAAGTCAATCACCACACTCAACGCCAACCACATTTTTGCGGCTATTGGACGCCCACTCTGTGGGCTATTGGACGCCCCGTTGGGGCTATGGGATATAGGCGAGGATTGGCAAGCGTAGATACGGTTGGCTATCAGCCAATCACTGATTGTTACAAAGATTAGTATCAACAGGAATAGTCCACTGGTCTTGTAGTAGAAGAACCAGCTCACCGCCATAAGGAAAATATTGCGTAGATGCAATCTTTGCCTACCTTTAACCTTTAACCTTTCGCCTTTCACCCCCACTTCCATAATCAATGCGAATACCGCATAGATTATAGCAAAGAATGCCCAGAAATAGAACTGAGTAAACAGCAGCGGACTCTCGCTATTAAAACCGAATATGTGAGAAAAGAAATCCATTTTTCTAGTTTAGGGTTTAGAGTTTAGTGTTTAAAGAATCGGGCTGATAACTCATCAACCATTCGTGAAGGATCCTTCCCACTTTGTTGGCTCCTGAGCGAGTGAAGTGTACATAGTCGCTACCAGCTAGACCATTCTCCACCCACCTGACCATGCTATCTTCTCCGCCCATCGCATCGTACATGCTCCAATAGGCAATCTGCTCTTCTTCTGCCATCTTCTTGAGCAAGCGGTCCATGTATGGCACCAACGGATATGTTAGCATCTCGCCATCAATACGGGTGGACATATCGCTCGGACCGATAAATAAGATAGCTGCTTGAGGCGCACAAGCACGCAAGTAACGCACTTGTTGGCGTAGTGTACCTCTCACATATCCGTTAATCGTAGAAGGGTTTTCCGTTTGTGGAATCATATTACCACCAAACTGCAAGATAATCAGTCGTGTATTGGTCTCGCTGTAGAAGTCGCTGAGTTGGGTACTATCGATCTTGGTGAAGATATTTCCCGAACAACCACGCATAGGGATATTATCTACAATCACACCCGTTGGTGTCTCCAGACTCACACCATACACTTTGCCCCTACCCTGCAAATGTATCTCGCAGCGTTCACAACTATCAGGCAATATTTGCATTTGTCTTTCGCCTAAATAATACACACTATCTTTCGCCAATATATACCCATCCACGCTATCTGTCAGCACGCGTATACGATTGAAATAGTTGTGCGGTTTGCGTTTCTTGTCTAGCGGTTCGATAGTCATCACGATATTTTCGCTACCCGCCACCAATGTGCTATCCATCACAGCCACTTGTCCCATCACACCATACTCATCGCTATCGGTCAGACGCATAGACTTAGGACCATAGACGATATAGCGTTTAGGACCTCCTTGTGCAGTCTGCACTACTCCATTGATTGATATCCATTGACGGATTGTACGCGTGGGCACCGTTTGATGCAAAGGCAGGAGTCCCGGACCTCCACCACCATATTGCTTTTGCCAACGTTCGCGCAAGACATTCGTGATACGGTCTTCCTCCGTTTGCGAATCGCCATAATGTACCACGCGCACAGGCATACTGCTTGCGCTATCCAATGCAGCATAGAATGCTGCGAGGTATGCGCGTGTGTCTGTGCTTGCCACATTTACCGTTGGAATCACAGGTTGAGGTTTCTTTGCAATAGTATCTTTCTTCACAAGTGTGTCAGTAGATACAATGCTATCGGATGGTGTCGCACTCACTGTAGCTGCTTCCGCGAGCCAAGTGGAGTCTATAGGTAAATGAGAAGTTGTCTTTTCTATGTCCAACGCTTCTGCCAGTGTGGGGAAACGCAAGTTCCATTGGCCGATATGCCAACCGTCATCAGGCACCAACAAACAAACTACGCCTAGTAGCGCAATCACAGTCCAGATGATATATGCAATATGCCTTGGTCCCACAAACTAAGAATTATGATGAACGAATTATGACCATTACTTTCTCCACAATGCTTTGGTGAAGAGGAGCAACACGGTGAAGATCTCCAGACGGCCAATCAACATCACGAAACTCATCACCCATTTGGCTACCGTAGGGAACTCGGCATAGGTGCCCGAAGGACCAAACTGACCGATACTGATACCCACGTTACCAATGGCTGATACCGCAGCACCTATTGACTCATCGAAGTTCACACCACTGGCGCAGAAAATCACTACCGTAATCACGATGATAAAAATATAGAAAATCAAAAACGCCATGATATTATTGATGGTCTGCTGTGGCACATTCTTCTCGTTGAGTTTGACAGGGATAATGGCGTTGGGGTGAATACGGCGTTGGAACTCTGCCACGCCGTTCTTCAAAATGATAGATAGTCGTACCCATTTGATACCACCTGCCGTGCTACCCGCGCATGCACCCGTAAGCATAAGGAAGAAGATTACGACCCATGCCACGACTGGCCAGTACATATAGTCGGAGATGGTATATCCCGTGGATGTCATGGCACTAATCACAGTGAAGATACTATCGCGGAAGGCGCGTTCCATATGCAAGCCTGTCCATCCTGGACGAGCGATATACAAGCCCAGTGTGAGCATCACCGCAAACACCAACACCGCCACGCTATACCAACGCAATTCCTCGTCTTGGAAGAAGTTGCGCGCCTTGCCACGCAGCAAGTAGATAAGCAGTACGAAGTTGATACCCGAGATAAACATGAAGAAGGTCACCGTATAATGAATAGCCGCCGAGTCGTAAAACTCTAGACTATTATTGTGCGTAGAGAAGCCTCCCGTAGCAATCGTAGAGAACGAGTGGCACACCGCATCAAAAATATCCATGCCACAGAGCCACAATGCTGCTACTTCGGTAGCCGTAAGCAAGACATAGATACTCCACATCATCTTTGCCGTATCGGCGATGCGAGGCGACACCTTCTCGTAGGTCAAGCCCGATACCTCTGCAGCGTACAGCTGCATTCCATTGAGACCGAAGATAGGTAATATGGCAATAGATAGCACGATGATTCCCATACCACCAATCCACTGCGTCAACGATCGCCAGAAGAGCAGTCCGTGAGTAATCACCTCTAGGTCAGGAATGATGGTCGCACCCGTGGTGGTAAAACCCGACATGCTCTCAAACCATGCATCTGTGAGTGTGGGTGCTTGTCCACTGAGGTAATAAGGTAGCAAGCCGAAGGCGGAAAACACTACCCACACCATCGCCACAATGACGTACCCCTCTCTTTCGCCCATGCGCGATTCTGCACCGCGGCCAATGAGCAGACCCATGATACCTGCAAGCAAGGTGATGATCGTCGAAAGCAGAAAGACCCCACTATCTGCCTCGCCGTACCATAGACTGACACCCAATGCCAATGCCATAAACACCGATTCGATGAGCAACAAAGCGCCCATTGTGCGGAAGACCATACGAGTATTGAAGGTGCGGGTCATTGATTAATTATGAATTAAGAATTTTTATTTGAAGAATTTCTCGAGTTGGCGGATTACTTGGCTCTTGCAGAAGACCACAACTTGGTCGTTAGGCAAGATGTGTGTATCGCCATTCACCAATATACCTTCGCCAGCACGCACAATAGCACCGATGTTGGCATCGGCAGGTAAGCGCATATCACGAATCTTGCATTTGGTAATGCGGTTTCCCTCTTCTGCCATAAACTCTACAATCTCAGCATCAGCGCTGGTAAGATTACGGACGTTAAGCACGCTAGCATCAAGCAACATCTGGTAGATATAGGACGCAGCGATCGTCTTTTTGTTGAGTACGGTGCCAATTTCCAGACCTTCTGCCATAGAGATATAGTCGATATTCTCTACTTCGGCAATGGTTTTCTTCACGCCAAAACGCTTGGCTGCCATACAGGCAAAGATGTTGGCTTCGCTGCTGTCAGTCACTGCTACAAAAGCATCGGCATCTTCTATTCCTTCATCTTTGAGGGTTGCCATATCGCTACCATCGGCATTGATAATGAGCGCATTATTGACCTTTTCGCTAAGGTGATAACAGAGTTCGCGATCTGCTTCTAATATCTTGATACTAAGATCGTCTGGGAGGTTTTGTACTGTCTTTTGTGCAATCTTTGAGCCTCCAAAAAAGACAATATTTTTGATTTCTTTTTTCTGTTTGCCGAGTTGCTCACGAAGGTGCTTCATATTCTCTCGCGTACAAACAGCATAGACCATATCGTCAGCTTTGATTTCATCCTGCCCTGTCGGAATGATGGTCTCTTGTCCACGTTTGATCGCCACGATGCGATAGAAACCATGGTTGAAGTATCCAGATAGGAATTGTTTACCTATCACCTCTGCCCCTTCACGCACTTTCACCACACAGAGTTCTAATGCTCCATTACACAGAGTAAGATGGTAGCGCATCCAGTTGGTTTTGAGAGAAGCAGTAATCTCCTGTGCTGCAAGTAGTTCGGGATAAATCAGGTGGTTTAATCCCATCTGCTCGAAGATGCGTTTGTTTTCGGGAACGAGGTACTCGTAGTTGTCAATACGTGCCAATGTTTTCTTTGCTCCCAACTGGTTGGCCAGCAGACATGCGGTGATATTGTCAGACTCCGATGGCATGACTGCAATGAAGAGATCCACATCTTTGACTCCAATACTATTGAGGTCGTGTATGGACATCGGGCTACCCACCTTGGTGAGCAGGTCGTAGTTGGCATCTAAGTCGCCGAGACGGTCTTGACGATCATCAATGAGACTAATATCCATATCTTCGCGCGAAAGGAGCTTAGCCAAGTGGCGTCCTACTGCTCCAGCGCCTGCAATAATGATTCGCATATGTTAATACGCTTTGTAGTTTGTTTTGGGGTTAAACGACTAATCACTATTTGCTAAATACGCAATCAGCCAAATTAGCGCACAAAATTATAAAATATTTACGATTCATGCAAGAGAAGGGTATAAAATTATTCGGTAAAGATACAAAATAGCCCACTAATGCAGGATGAAATCATACTAAAAACAAAAAAAAACACCCAAAGGGTTGCGTATATTCAAAAAAAATCGTACCTTTGCGGGCTTATTTTAGGCAGACTATTTATGTCTAGGTTTTCAATTTTAGTTATTCAAACATTGACTGAACATTAAAACAAATACTATGAACTTGAGAGAGAGAGTAATTGCAGTTATTGGATTGGGTTATGTGGGTTTACCACTGGCTATTGAGTATGGCAAGAAATACCGTGTGATCGGCTTTGATATCTATCAAGCTCGTGTGGATGAGTTGAATCGTGGCGAAGATCACACATTGGAGGCTGATCTTGTCGGTATGAAGCAAGCTCGTGATGCGTACGAGAGCACCAAGAAGATTGGTTTGACTTTCACCAGCAATATGGAAGACTTGAAGCAAGTGAACACCTATATTGTGACTGTCCCTACCCCAATTGACCGCTTTAACAATCCAGACTTGACCCCGCTATTGAAGGCGAGTGAGACGATAGGCAAGACTTTGAACAAAGGCGACTTGGTAATTTATGAGTCCACTGTATATCCTGGTTGTACAGAAGAAGATTGTGTGCCTGTGTTGGAGAAGTCTAGCGGACTGAAGTTCAATGAGGACTTCTACTGCGGTTATTCACCTGAGCGCATTAATCCAGGAGATAAGGTAAATACTTTGACTAAGATTAAGAAAATCACTTCTGGTTCTACTCCTGAGATTGCGGACCTGGTGGATGCGTTGTACAATAGTATCTTGGAGAATGGTACTCACAAAGCGCCAAACATGAAGGTGGCAGAGGCTGCGAAGGCGGTAGAGAACAGCCAACGAGATGTGAATATCTCGTTTATGAACGAGTTGGCGTTGATTTGCGACCGTGTGGGTATTGACACCAACGATGTGATTGAGGCCGCAGGCAGCAAGTGGAACTTCTTGAAGTATCGTCCTGGTTTGGTGGGTGGACACTGTATTTCTGTAGATCCATATTACCTGGCGCACAAGGCAAAGTCATTGGGTTATGACCCACAAGTGATTTTGTCTGGTCGTGCTGTGAACAACTCGATTGCGAAGTTTATCGCAGACAAGGTACTGAAATTAATGATTCAGAAGGATCACAAGATTAACAATTCAAATGTTTTGGTATTGGGTGTAACCTTTAAGGAGAACTGCCCAGATTGCCGCAACACAAAGGTGGTGGATATAGTGGATGAATTGGAAGATTTTGGTTGCAACGTGGATTTATACGACCCATGGGCAAGTGCAGAGGTTGTGAAACATGAGTATGGCAAAGACTTGATTGCAGCGATAGATCCAGACAAAGAGTATCAAGCAGTCATCGCGTGTGTGAGCCACAATCAGTTTAAGACATTCGACTTTAAGAAATACAAAGACCAAGGTGCGGTGATCTTTGATGTGAAAGACTTTGTAGATCGCAGCGTGGTAGATGGAAGACTATAATTATATAGAACGACAATAGCGACAACTCGCGCTCGAATCAACATCCTCGAGCGCTCAAGAAAGAACTATGACAATAGCAGTAGCAGGAACGGGATATGTAGGATTGTCGATTGCGACATTGCTGGCACAACATCACAAGGTGTTGGCAGTGGACATCGTACCCGAAAAAGTGGAGATGATTAATCGTCGCCAATCACCTATTCAAGATGAGTATATTGAGAAGTACTTTGCGGAGAAGAAGCTGGATTTAACGGCAACTTTGGATGCAGAGATGGCGTATCAAGAAGCAGAATATGTGGTCATTGCTGCTCCTACGAATTATGATAGTCAGAAAAACTATTTCGACACGTCGGCTGTGGAGTCGGTGATCGAATTGGTATTGAGGGTTAATCCAGAGGCTATCATGGTGATAAAGTCCACTATTCCTGTAGGTTACACAGAAAGTGTGCGTAAGAAGTTTGGTACGGAGAACATATTGTTCTCTCCAGAGTTCTTGCGTGAGAGTAAGGCATTGTATGACAACTTGTACCCATCTCGCATCATTGTGGGTACGGATTTGAAGAATGAGCGATTGGTGGAGTCGGCAAAGCAGTTTGCAGCGTTGCTACAAGAGGGTGCAATCAAGGAGGATGTAGATACCTTGTTCATGGGCTTTACGGAAGCAGAGGCAGTGAAACTGTTTGCTAATACGTACTTGGCTTTGCGAGTGAGTTATTTCAATGAATTGGATACATACGCCGAAATGAAGGGATTGGATACACAGTCGATCATTGAGGGGGTGTGTCTTGACCCACGTATTGGCACACACTACAATAACCCATCGTTTGGCTATGGTGGATATTGCTTGCCAAAAGACACAAAGCAACTATTGGCGAACTATCAGGATGTGCCAGAGAACTTGATTGAGGCGATTGTGGAGAGCAACCGCACGAGAAAAGACTTTATTGCAGATCGTGTATTGGCGAAAGCGGGATATTACGACTACTACAACAATGGTCAGTACAATGCGCAAGAGGAACATGCATGTGTGATTGGAGTGTACCGATTGACCATGAAATCGAATTCGGATAACTTTAGGCAGTCGAGTATTCAAGGAATTATGAAACGTGTGAAGGCGAAAGGTGCGCAAGTGATTATCTACGAGCCAACATTGGCTGACGGAACGACATTCTTTGGTTCGTTGGTAGTGAATGACTTGGCGAAGTTTAAGGAGCAATCGCAAGCAATTATCGCCAATAGATACGATGCGTGCTTGGAAGATGTGAAGGAAAAAGTTTATACACGAGACATCTTCAGGAGAGATTAGGAAAGTAGGTAGATGCCTCGATGAAATGACGGTAAAGTTACGGTGAAGTCACGATGAAGTCACGATGAGGTCACGATGAGGTCACGATGGAGACTGGTGGCAGACAAGGGGTAAACAGTAAGAAAACAAAAGGCAACAACGACAAAAACATAATCACAATATGAAAGGAATTGTATTAGCAGGAGGCTCGGGCACACGATTGTACCCCATTACCAAAGGCATTAGCAAACAATTAATGCCGATTTATGATAAGCCCATGGTTTATTATCCAATCAGCGTGCTGATGTTGGCTGGTATTCGCGATATTTTAATTATCTCAACGCCATACGATTTGCCTGGATTCAAGCGATTGTTGGGTGACGGTAGTGATTATGGTGTAAACTTCAGTTATGCAGAACAACCTTCGCCAGACGGTTTGGCGCAGGCGTTCACTATTGGTAAGGAGTTTATTGGAGATGATAGCGCATGCTTGGTGTTGGGTGATAACATCTTCCATGGTTCGGGCTTTACGGGCATGTTGAAAGAGGCCGTTCGTGCGGCTGAAGAAGACAAGAAAGCAACTGTGTTTGGCTACTGGGTGAGCGATCCTGAGCGCTATGGTGTGGCAGAGTTTGACAAAGAAGGCAACTGCTTGAGCATTGAGGAGAAGCCACAAAATCCAAAGAGCAATTATGCAGTAGTGGGATTGTATTTCTATCCTAATAAAGTGGTGGATGTGGCAGCAAACATCAAGCCATCTGCTCGCGGCGAATATGAGATTACGACTATAAATCAAGAGTTTCTGAAAGATGGCGAACTGAAAGTTCAGACCTTGGGCAGAGGTTTTGCATGGTTGGATACAGGTACACATGATTCGTTGTCAGAAGCAAGTACATACATTGAGGTATTGGAGAAGCGTCAGGGATTGAAAGTGGCATGTCTAGAGGGTATTGCATATCGTCAAGGTTGGATAAACGAAGAGCGTATGCGTGAGTTGGCACAGCCAATGTTGAAGAACCAATATGGACAGTATCTGCTGAAGGTGATTGAGGATATGAAGCAGAATGAATTTTTGCAACTAGATTGATTGAATGGAAGTTATAAAGACTACAATAGAAGGAGTGTACATCATTGAGCCAAAGGTATTTGGTGATACTCGTGGGTATTTCTTTGAGAGCTTTTCGGAGAGAGAGTTCAAGGAGAAAATAGGCGATATACACTTTGTGCAAGACAATGAGAGCATGTCGAAATATGGTGTGATGCGTGGTTTGCACTTTCAGCGCCCACCATACGCGCAGAGTAAATTGGTGCGTTGTGTAAGAGGAAAAGTGCTTGATGTAGTGGTAGATATTCGCAAAGGGAGTCCAACTTATGGACAGCATGTGGCAGTATTGCTCACTGAAGAGAACCATCGTCAATTCTTTATCCCTCAAGGGTTTGCACATGGATTTGCCGTATTAAGCGAGAGTGCCGTGTTCCAATACAAGTGCGATAATTTCTATCATCCTGAGGCGGATGGTGGTATTTCTATTTTAGATGAGACGTTGGGCATTGATTGGGGATTGGCAATGGAAGAGGCATTGTTGAGCGAGAAGGATACAAAACATCCAAAGTTAGCAGAGTTTGATACACCTTTTGTATACGGGGAGTATTAAAAAAGAAGACAACACCAACAACGTTGCGCTCGAATCAACATCCTCGAGCGCTCTAGAACAGTAAAAATATAGAGAATCAATCTTAAATTACCACCAATTATTTAGTATGAATATTTTGGTAACAGGTGCAAATGGGCAGCTCGGAAACGAGATTAGGATAGTGGCTAAGAATAGTCGCGACACCTATTTATATACCGACGTGGTGGAGGTGGAGGGCGTTGAAACTACTCTGCTGGATATTACGTCAATGGAGGCAGTGCGCAAGATGGTGCAAGAGAATGATGTAAGGTGCATCATCAATTGTGCCGCTTATACGAATGTGGATAAGGCTGAGACGGATGAAACATTTTGTGAAATGCTAAATGCGAAAGCTGTTGAGAATTTGGCCGTTGCAATGAAAGAAGTAGATGGATTATTGGTGCATGTGTCCACAGATTATGTGTTTGGCGGCGATCCATACAACACCCCATGCAAGGAAGATCAGAAAGGTACGCCAACAGGAGTGTATGGCAAGACCAAATTGCAGGGTGAGAAAAATATTTTGGCATCGGGTTGTAAGCATGTGATTATTCGCACAGCATGGCTGTATAGCGAGTTTGGTAAGAACTTTGTGAAGACGATGTTGGCTTTAACAGCAAGCAAGCCACAACTGAAGGTGGTCTTTGACCAAGTGGGTACACCAACCTATGCATACGACTTGGCGGCGGCAATTTATGAGATTGTTAGCGAGCGCAAGTACGAGGGCAACGATGGTGTGTATCACTTTAGTAATGAGGGGGTTTGTAGTTGGTTCGACTTTACGAAGATGATTGCAGAGTACGCAGGACATACAGAATGCGACATTCAGCCATGTCATAGCGATGAATTCCCTTCTCCTGTAAAACGTCCATCGTATTCGGTATTGGATAAGACTAGAATCAAAGAGACTTTTGGGGTGAAAGTCCCCTATTGGACGGAGTCGCTGAAAGTGTGTATAAAAAAAATAAATATAGCGAATTAATAAAACTATAATTGATATGTCAATTTTTAACGGAAAAACATTGATGATTACCGGAGGTACCGGTTCGTTTGGAAATGCAGTATTGAACCGTTTTTTGCGCACAGATATTGCAGAAATTCGTATTTTTTCTCGTGATGAGAAAAAGCAAGATGATATGCGTCATGAATATCAAGCAAAATATCCAGATGTAGCCCATAAGATTAAATTTTACATTGGTGATGTGCGTTCCTTGGAAAGCTGTCGTGCGGCAATGCCAGGAACGGATTATATCTTCCACGCAGCAGCTTTGAAACAAGTGCCTTCGTGCGAGTTCTTCCCAATGGAAGCTGTAAAAACGAATATTATCGGTACAGATAATGTATTGACGGCAGCGATTGAAGCAGGTGTAGAGAGCGTAATCTGTTTGTCCACCGACAAAGCTGCTTACCCCATCAATGCAATGGGAACTAGTAAAGCAATGGAAGAAAAGATTGCGGTAGCAAAGAGCCGCTATTCTCGCAATACGAAGATTTGCTGTACACGTTACGGCAACGTGATGTGTTCACGCGGTAGTGTAATTCCATTGTGGATCGACCAAATTCGCCATGGGAATCCCATTACGTTGACCGAGCCAAAGATGACCCGCTTTATTATGTCATTAGAAGAGGCTGTAGATTTAGTATTATTTGCATTTGAGCACGGAGAGAATGGAGATATTCTGGTACAAAAAGCACCTGCATGCACCATTCAAACACAAGCAGAAGCTGTATGCGAGTTGTTTGGCGGAAAGAAAGAGGATATCAAAGTGATTGGTATTCGTCATGGTGAAAAGATGTACGAGACTTTGTTGACCAACGAAGAGTGTGCAAAAGCTATAGATTTGGGTAATTTCTACCGCGTTCCTGCTGATAATCGCACATTGAACTACGACAAATTCTTTACAGAAGGCGACGAGAAACGAGTGACCTTGACTGAATTCAATTCGGATAATACCACTCGATTGACAGTAGAGGAAACCAAAGCCAAGATTGCTGCGTTGGAATATATTCAAAACGAATTGAACGGTATTGCTAACATCGCAAAATAATTATGAAGATATTAGTGACTGGCGCAAAAGGATTTGTAGGAAAGAATCTTTGTGCGCAATTAAATAACATACGCGAAGGCAAGAACAAAAGTTACGGAGATTTGACTATTTCCGAGGTCTTTGAATACGATATAGATTCTACTTTGGAGCAATTGGATAGTTATTGCCAATCATGCGATTTTGTATTCAATTTGGCAGGAGTTAATCGTCCACAGAACCAAAAAGAGTTTATGCAGGGCAACTTTGGTTTTGCCTCTACCTTGCTGGACATGCTGAAGAAATATAAGAACACTTGTCCAGTGATGATTTCAAGTTCTATTCAAGCCACTTTGGCAGGACGCTTTGGCAATAGCGAATACGGAAAAAGTAAAAAGGCGGGCGAAGAATTGATGTTTGAATATGCTCAAGAAACAGGCGCAAAGGTGTTGGTATATCGCTTCCCTAATCTCTTTGGCAAATGGTGCAGACCCAATTACAATTCGGCAATAGCTACTTTCTGCCACAATATCGCCAATGATCTGCCCATACAAGTGAATGATCGTAATGTAGAGATGGAATTGCTCTATATTGATGATGTGGTTGATGAAATGATCCACGCTGTACATGGCTATGAACATCGCTGTGAGTTTGAAGGAGTGGAGACAATTCCTACAGAGGCTGGTCGCTACTGCTACTGTCCTATCACACACAAGACCACATTGGGCGAGATTGTAGATTGGATATATGCTTTTGCTGAGCAACCCAAAACATTGACTATTCCTGAGATTCCCGAGAACTCATTGGCAAAGAAATTATACTCTACCTATTTGAGTTACTTGCCAAAAGAGAAAGTGGCATTCCCACTAAAGATGAATATTGATCAACGCGGTTCGTTTACGGAGTTGGTGCATACGCTGAATTGCGGTCAGGTGAGTATCAACATTTCTAAACCAGGTATCACCAAAGGACAGCATTGGCACAATACCAAGTGGGAGTTCTTTATCGTGGTGAGTGGACATGGATTGATTCAGCAGCGCCGCATTGACTCGGAGGAAGTGATTGAATTTGAGGTGAGCGGAGAGAATATCCAATGTATCCATATGCTACCTGGCTACACCCATAACATCATCAATCTATCGGACACACAAGATTTGGTGACTGTGATGTATTGCAACGAGATTTTTAACCCAAATAAACCTGATACATTCTTTTTACCCGTATAAAACTAGAAAATTATGGAATTAAGAACAGATTATAGCAATGTTGCGTTTGCTAACAACGGCAAATTAAAATTATTGATTATCGTGGGCACACGTCCAGAGATTATTCGATAGGCAGCCGTTATCAATAAATGTCGTAAATACTTCGACACGGTTTTGGCTCATACGGGGCAAAATTATGATTATACCCTCAATGGTATCTTTTTCCACGACCTCAAGTTGGCAGAGCCAGAGGTGTATATGGATGCAGTGGGCGATGATTTGGGTTCGACGATGGGAAATATTATTGCCGCCTCTTATAAATTGATGGTGGCCATCCAGCCAGATGCCGTATTGGTTTTGGGAGATACCAACTCATGCTTGAGTGTGATTGGCGCCAAACGATTGCATATCCCTATTTTCCACATGGAAGCGGGTAACCGCTGCAAAGACGAATGTCTGCCAGAGGAGACCAATCGTCGTATTGTAGACATTATCTCGGATGTCAATTTGGCTTATTCAGAGCACGCACGTCGCTATTTGGCAGACTGCGGATTGCCAAAAGAACGTACATACGTAACAGGTTCGCCTATGGCAGAAGTATTGCATGAGAATCTGGCTGAGATTGAAGCAAGCGACATTCATCAACGATTGGGATTGGAGAAAGGAAAATACATTTTGCTTTCTGCTCATAGAGAGGAGAATATTGATACGGAGAAGAATTTCAATTCGCTCTTCAATGCAATTAACAAGATGGCAGAGAAATACGACATGCCTATTTTGTATAGCTGCCACCCTCGCTCACGCAAGCGCTTGGAAGCTAGTGGGTTTGAATTGGACGAACGTGTGATTCAACACGAGCCTTTAGGATTCCATGATTACAACTGTCTGCAAATGAATGCCTTTGCTGTGGTATCTGATTCTGGCACACTACCTGAAGAGAGTAGTTTCTTTACGAGTGTTGGTCACCCATTCCCTGCTATTTGTATTCGCACAAGTACAGAGCGTCCAGAGTCGCTAGACAAAGCTGGTTTTATCATAGCGGGTATTGATGAGAAGAGCCTATTGCAAGCTGTTGATACGGCTGTAGAGTTGGTACAAAATGGAGATTATGGTACTCCTGTGCCTGTTTATACCGATGAGAATGTAAGCACCAAAGTAGTAAAGATTATCCAATCATACACGGGTATTGTGAATAAAATGGTCTGGAGAAAGGAGTAA
>JAZOVR010000066.1:0-9648 GCA_045658785.1 Paludibacteraceae bacterium
TAGTCATTGTCTTCCTAAGACCGCTTGGCCTCCGACTTCTACAATTTGATTAACAATTACAGTGTATCATCAGCGCATCATCAGCGCATCTACAGCCGTTTGCCTTTGAGGAGAATATACAAAGAGAGTGTGCCAACAGGATTGACACACTCTCATTATTATTCTGTTATTTCTAACTTAAATTAGAACAAGTAGCGAACACCAAGGCTAACTCCGTAGAAACCTGCTGTGTTGAAACCAACAGTTTTGTTGCCAGCTACGATACCAATGTTAGGACGATAATCTACAGAGAGTTGCAATGGGAACCAGAAGTTGTATTCAACACCTACGTGACCTACTGCTCCTACGTAGAATGCTGGATCATTGAAGCCATAGATACCTACACCAGCACCTACACCGAGTGACCAGTTCCATGTACCTTTCTCGTTCCAAGGAATAGCAGTACCGAATGGGTTGATCCAATCGTAAGTAGCGGTAGCACCGATACCAGCGAACATAGGAATGTTAACAGACAAATCAATCATGTTAGCCTCACCAAGAGCGTGTTGGTAAGATACGTCAATACCGTAACCAATGTTAGCACCAATTGCGCGTGGTTGCGCTACTGCAGCAGCTACACCTGCAACTGCGATAATAGCAATAAGGAGTAATTTTTTCATAACAGTTTTGTTTTTAGTGGTTTATATTAAATTTTCTATTGTATTTTCCTCTACAAGAGGACGATCCTTGATGAATACGACCGCAAAGATACTACTTTTTTTTTAACTATGCAAATTCTTGTTAATTTTTATTGAAAAAAACTAAAGTGTACACTCCCATAACTGCGCATCTCTACAAAATGTGGATGAGAACTAAACTCATTGTGTTTTGAATGTTCCAATACGAAATACCCTCCCTCTTTCAGTATTCCTTGTTCAAAAATCAAGTCGGGTAGAGTAGGCAGTTGCTCCAAATCGTATGGGGGGTCGGCATAGATAAAGTCATACTGTACATGGCACGCCTTGACAAACTTAAACACATCGCCACGAATCAAGTGTAAATTTCTCACTCCCAGCTGTTTGCAACATGAGATGATGAAATTCTGTTGTGTGTGTGCCATCTCCACGGCGGTCACTTCTCGTGCGCCGCGTGAGACAAACTCCAGCCCGATACCACCTGTTCCTGCAAATAAATCCAGCATATCCACTCCTTCGAACTCCATGCGATTGGTCAGAAGGTTAAACAAACTCTCCTTTGCGAAGTCCGTAGTTGGACGTGCTGTGATATTTTTAGGGGGCATCAACCGACGCCCCCTAAATGTTCCTGAAATGATTCTCATTATATTTCTTGCCTATAGCCCATAAACTATAGCCTATAGCCTATAACCTAATTACTCCCAGTTACCCGCGTTGTTGTTAGGTGCATCTACTGAACCTACCTTCAAACCTGGGTAGTGATCCAATTTCTCTTCTTTGTCAATAATGTTCGCACGCTCTTGAGCATTGAGGTCGTGGAGATAGGTGTTGAAATGTGCGCGAATCTCAAAGATAGGTACCTTGATACCCTGTGAAGTGGTATAACCATTGTTGGTCTCAACCTCAAACTTCATATTATTTGTATAAGGAATATATACGATTTCGCCGATTGTCTCCTCTGTATATTGACCTTTGTAGAGTGATTGAATCATGTTGGTCAAAATGGTATCACGACGGAATCCTTGCAAACCAGTTTCTTTTACCTCGCGATCTTTCTCCCAAATATAGTTGTACAAGAGATCCAAACTATCAGGACCTTGGAATTTCTCTTTGCGTTGAGCTTTCAGACGTGCACGCTCCAAGATTTTAGCAGCCTTGTTCTCGGTCATACCATCCTCCAATTGCTTCTCAGTCAAAGAACCTACTTTGTACACCTCTTTCTTAGGAGTGGTTTTAAGATAATTAATCAGCGAATCAAGGTCTGCAGTGAAATAACCCTTGTCCAAGCGGAATTGAGCTTCCGCAGTACGCAGACTTACAAGATTGTTAATGACTTTAGTTTCGCGTTGCAAACGAGCCTCTTCAAATTTGATTGGAGTTACAACGCTGTTTACGCAGATGTATGCCATAAAAGCAACGGCTACACCCAGCAAAATACGGATAATTACTTTTGTATTCATGATTGTTTAATTTTATATCCTATAGGTTCTTTTCTGGAAAATACACATTTTTCCACAAAATCGCTGCAAAATTACTAATTCTTTTTCATATATGCAAATTTTTTTGTAACTTTGCAGCCGAAAATAGTGATTTTTAAATAGCGATGGCAGCCGAAGATAGCAATAAAGTACTTTATGATATCCTTACAGAGCGCTTGGAGCTTCTCCGAACGCTTGACAAAGAGGGCGATTCCGATCGTCGTCGCCATGTGGCACGCGAAACCAAAGAACTGCATGCCCCTTTGGCTCACCGTCTGGGACTATATGCTATCAAGACCGAGATGGAGGATTTGGCGCTTAAGTTTACCGACTACAAGAACTATAAGTACATCGCCCACGCGCTCAACGAGAAGAAAGCGCAGCGTGATGCATACATTGCATCTTTTATTACTCCGTTAGAAAAAAAACTCAAAGATAACGGTTTTGTCTTCACCATCAAGGGGCGCCCCAAATCTATCCATAGTATCTACAACAAGATGCAGGCACAGCGCTGCGATGTCGATCGTATTTACGACCTGTTTGCTATACGTATTATTTTAGACTCTCCCATTGATCGTGAGAAACTGGACTGTTGGCAGGTATATTCCATCATCACGGATATGTACAAGCCCAATCCCAAACGCCTTCGCGATTGGCTTAGTGTGCCTAAGGAGAATGGCTACGAGAGTTTGCATACCACCGTGTTAGGGCCTGAAGAAAAATGGGTAGAAGTGCAAATTCGTACTCGCCGTATGGACGAAGTTGCAGAAAAGGGTGTAGCAGCACACTGGGCATACAAAGGCGTAGATGGCAATGCGCTCAATACGGACAAACAAAGTGTCTATGTCTTTACTCCTACTGGTGACCTTAAACGTCTTTCGGCAGGGGCAACCGTTTTGGATTTTGCGTTCTCTATTCATAGCGATGTAGGGTGTAAATGCGTAGGCGGACGTATTCGCAATCAAAATGTGAGTATCCGTCAGAAACTTCAGAATGGTGATCAGGTGGAGATTATGACTTCTCCTAACCAAAAACCTACTGCTGATTGGCTCAACGCCGTAGTTACCAGCAAAGCGAAGAATAAGATCCGCCAAGCTCTCAAGGAAGTGGAGTACCGCAATGCAGCGGAGGGACGGGAACTACTGGAACGTCGTTTTAAGAATTGGAAACTAGATTACACCGAGGGGGATATTTCGCGCCTTGCTCTTAAACTCGGCTACAAAATCACTACTGACCTCTACCAATCAATCGCTCTTGGCAAAGAGGACTTGTTGCGTATCAAAGAGGTATTTCAAGTGATGGATGAACCACGCCATGACTTGCGTGAAACTACACCATATGTACCTAAAGAGCAACAGGAGGCTCTTGCGCTGGAAGTGGATATCAATGTCAAGAGTGTAGAGTACAACTTGGCTACTTGTTGTAATCCTCAGCCCGGTGATCCTATCTTTGCCTTTATCAGTATTATGAAAGGTATTCGAATACATCGTTTCGATTGCCCCAATGCCGATAACATGCGCGAGAAATATCCATATCGTATGCTTCCAGCCCGATGGGCAAAGAAGAAAGAATAAAACATTGCAACGTGAAGCATGAAACGCGGAATAGCCGCATGTGACGTTGGCATCGCCAACATGAAACGTGAGTAGAACGAACAATGAACAACTATCCTTCCATATTATTGAGTGACGCAGTGGACCAAGTGGCTTCATTGCCAGGTATTGGACGCAAAACGGCGTTGCGCTTGGTGTTGCATTTGCTGCGCCAACCTGAGAAGGATGTGGAAGTGTTTACGGGTGCTATTACTCGCCTTAAACAAGAGGTGAAATATTGCCGTGTATGCCATACCATCTCCGACCAAGAAGTCTGTCCTATTTGCCAGTCGCACTCGCGTGACAAACATACGGTCTGCGTGGTGGAGAATGTGCAAGATGTCATGTCGATTGAGAACACAGGTCAATACAATGGTCTATACCATGTCTTGGGTGGAATCATCTCGCCTATGGACGGAGTAGGACCTTCGGATATAGAGATAGACTCGCTTGTGGCACGCATAGAGAAAGACGATATTCGCGAAGTGATTCTTGCCCTTCCTACCACCATGGAAGGCGATACTACCAACTTCTATATCTACCGCCGCTTGCAAAACCTCACCAGAGGTGACAATGCTTCATCGCCTGATAGCCTTATCGCCTCATCGCCTAATAGCCTCAAAATCTCCCAAATCGCCCGTGGTGTAGCAATAGGAAATGAGATAGAATATACCGATGAGATTACCCTTGGACGCTCCATCGTCAACCGAATAGAATTCAAACTTTAGAACCATATGGAAAAGAACATCATCAAATCTCTCAATCTGTACTACTACGGTGTGCTGATTCTAACCCTTATCTCAGGAACATTGGCATACTTCCTGATAATTAAAGACTTAGTACAGCCCATTGCCCCTATGTCTCTACTCGGACAAGTGCTGCAATACGTGATTATCTTCGACGCATTGCTCACTATCCCTACTGGCTTGTATCTCTGCAAACGCCAATGTACCAAACTCGCTGAACTCACCGACGAGACCGTCAAATTAGCTGGCTATAAACGTGCTGCTACTTGGCGTATCTTGCTGGTTAGCAATACTATGATCTTTGGAATTGCAGCTTTCTACCTTATGGGTGCATACCAGTCCATGTTGTGGATTACAGCCGTATCGGCTATTGGTTGGTATTTCACCAAACCATCTGAAGGCAAACTCCAATCGGAACTCCAACCCAAAGACCCTAATCAAGAAAACTATTAAACTTATAATCATTTAAACCCTCCGACGGCAAGGAGGAGTCTCCCTCGAAAACATCCGAGAAGCTCGTGGCTTTGAGGATAGAGTGGAGGCATCGAGCGCCCTAACGACGACGAGGTCGTCGATCAATGCGTGAGATTGCCGAACACGAATATGACTATCGCTATTGACTTCGACGGAACAATCGTTACCCATGCATATCCTGCTATTGGCAAACCTATTCCATTTGCCATTGAGACACTCAAAAAACTTCAGCAAGAGGATCACCATCAGCTCATCCTGTGGACATGCCGCGAGGGGGAGCTTCTCCAGGAGGCAATTGACTACTGCGCAGTACGCGGCTTGGAATTCTATGCTGTCAATTCCAATTTTCCAGAGGAGACCGCAGATATTGTTCGCGCCCGTAAACTAGAAGCGGACCTTTTTATAGATGATCGAAACCTCGGTGGAATACCTGATTGGGGGGTGATTTACCAGATGATTCATTCGGGTAATCACTTCAAACCCGCTCCAACCAACATGCCAACCGAAGAACCTCAACGCAAAAAAGGCCTTTTTGGACTCTTTGGATAACTATAAAAGAATAGTTTATTATTTGATTCAGCGACGAGCGTGCGAAGGAGCGGTTGTAATAAAATCATAGTCGTTGAAAATAAGATTGATTTAGATTACTGCGCGTTAGCGCAAGGAGATATAGTACCAAATGAAACTGCGCAAAATCGAACCCTCTGATCTTCCGTTCTTGTATCAATGGGAGAATGATGCCACGATGTGGGCGGATTCGGATACGCATAATCCGCTGTCTCGTCATGATTTGCACCAATACATTGAGAACACAACTGGCGATATCTATCGCGATGGACAATTGCGCCTCATCATTGAGAGTTGTGCAGAAACCTCATCGCCTAATATAATAGGTTGTATTGACCTCTTTGATTTTGATGCTCGTAATCGCAAAGCGGCTATTGGTATGTATATTGCTCCAGCAGCGAGAGGTAGAGGAGTAGGGAAAGAGGCTGTCAAAATGCTGTTGGAATATGCTTTTGGTTTTCTGCATTTGCGTATGGTCTATGCTATCATTAGCGTGCATAATACTTCTTGTTCGCATATATATGAGCAGATGGGCTTTGCTCCATCATCAATACTCAAGGATTGGACACTCGAGGGCAATGCTATCCTTTGGCAAAAGACCTCTATAGATGCATAATTATTGCAAAGGAAACAAGTGTATAATAAAATAAGAGTGGGATTTCTAAGAAATCCCACTCTTATTTTATATTTTAATGATGATTGTTGTTAATTACCACTCCAACAATACCTTGCCGCATTGACCGCTAAGCATCACATCGAAACCTTTTTGGAAGTCGTCGAAGTGGAAGCGGTGTGTAATCACTGGACTTAGATCCAATCCCCCCAAGAGCATCTGCTCCATCTGGTACCAAGTTTCCCACATGCGGCGACCGGTGATACCCTTGATAGTCAATGCGTTGAAGATAATATCTGACCAATTAACCTTCGTATCGCTTGGCAAGATACCCAACTGCGCGATATTAGCGCCTTTATACATGTGCGCAATCATATCATTGAAGGCTGCAGGAGCTCCCGACATCTCTAAACCAATATCAAAGCCGCGGATACCCAATTGCTTCATAGCACCCTCTACCGTTTCGCCCTTAGAACCATTGACGGTGATGGTAGCACCCATCTTCTTCGCTATCTCAAGGCGTTGCTCATTGAGGTCGGTTACGACAATATTCTTCGCTCCCGCGTAGCGGCAGATACCGGCAGCCATGGTACCAATCAACCCCGCACCAGTAATGAGCACATCCTCGCCCAAGAGAGGGAATGCCAAAGCTGTATGGGTAGCATTGCCAAATGGATCCATGATAGCCGCGAAGTCATCTGGAATCTCAGGGCGTACATGCACGATATTGCTCTCTGGGATAGACACATACTCAGCGAAGGCTCCGTCCTTGCCCATGATGCCGACTGAGATAGTGTTCTCGCACACATGACCCATGCCACGACGACAGTTGCGGCATGTACCACAAACGATATGACCTTCTGCAGTTACACGATCACCTACTTTTACTCCACGAACACCAGGACCAACCTCTACGGCTACGCCCACGAACTCGTGACCCATGATATAGGGTGGGGTGCAATGGCTTTGTGACCATTCGTCCCATTTATACATGTGTAAGTCCGTACCGCAAATAGCGGCTTTGGTAACTTTGATGAGTACATCATTCACGCCTATTTTAGGCATTGGAACTTCTTCCATCCAGAGCCCTGGCTCTGCATAACGTTTTACTAAGGCTTTCATATTGTTGTATTGTTCAGTATGCTTCAATGTTGCAATTTGGGCGCAAAGGTAGTGAAAAATCACGAATTATGCAAGAGTTTGTTGTATTTTGCCCTTATAATAGGGCTTTTATTTTGGCATATCGCCCTACATGCAGGGCATTTTTAATTTGTATTTGCCCTATGTGTAGGGCATTTCGCTGCAAAGTAATACTTTTTGTGATATAGACAAATATTTTTATGAAAAAATGTGTTTCCTCTGCGCCTTACCTATCTTTTGTATACCCTTAGTATACCTTTGGTATAGGAAAAGCGACTTGTAAATTAGGTGACCACTGTAGCACATCTCTAGGACTTCGGTGGGCTTTCTGTGGCTTTCTATAAACGTGTCTCTATAATAATGCTGTAAAAATCTTCGGCACGGAAGGGGTTTTGTGCCGAAGATTTTAGAAAGCGGGGGGTAAAATGATATATACAACACGCGGGAGGTTTAGTATTTACTAGGCTTCCCGCGTGGGTGTATTTTTTTTGAAAAAAGTTCTCGTGTGCCGAAAGTTGTGCCGAATGTTTGTTTTATCAACTACAACTCCTGTCCCATAATCGTGTAGGTCTTTCCGTCGCGGAGGATTAGCAACTGACCATTGAGGAGAATCTTATCGAAAGTCTTGTGTATAACAACATCATCAACACCAGTTCCATATGATAATACCGTCACATCTCCATTTTTGATTTGAGCAGTAGAGTTGTAACGCATAAGATGTCCTCTTATGGAAACATAATCGCCTACTTTGATAGTCTCAGACACATTACCCCAGTAGCATTGGAATACTTTGCTACCCCCTTGAATGTCATCCATCCAAAAGCGTTGCTGTCCTCTTGAGATAACGCCATCAGTTTCTGTTACATAGCCTACAACATTATATATACTAGCACTTGATTCATTGTTCTGCAAATAAGTGTTTACAAATTCTACAGCTTCTTCACAACTAATGACTTCTTCACTTGATAGTCTAACCACATCACCATTCTTGATTTGATAAGTAGAATTATATCGCATAATCTGACCTGTAATAGCAACTTTATCCCCTATATTCATAACTTCAGTCACATTACCCCAATAACTTTGGAATACATTGCCACCATTAGGCGTGTCTGCCATCCAAAATCTTTGTTGATTTCGTGAAATGACACCGTCCGTTTCAGTTACATATCCGATGACGGTATATGTTTCAGTGGTTGGGGTGTTGTGTGGCAAAGAGGCTGCTATCGCTGCCGCTTCTTCACAAGTGATTTCGTATGGTTCAGAACTTTCTTTTTCAAAGTAAGCGGTCAAAGTCACATCTTTAGTTACCGTAAATGTATATGGATTCTTCGTTGTTCCATCACTCCATTTTTTAAACTTGTAACCACTTTTTGGCGTTGCTGTTACTGTGGCGGTAGTGCCTTCCTCATACTCTCCACCACCCGAAACAGTACCCATTGAAGTGTTGGCAGAAGAAGCACTAACGGTGTATGTTTGTACATCATCTGCTTTAGTTAAAATAACTACTGCACCATTTTTGATTTCATAAGTAGAATTATATCGCATAATTTGACCTGTCAAAGAAACTTTATCGCCTACGGAAACTGCTTCTGTCACGTTACCCCAATAGCATTGGAAGACCTTGCCACCATTTGGAGTGTCTGCCATCCAAAATATCTGCTGATTTCGTGAGACAACTCCATCCGTTTCAGTTACATATCCGATGACGGTATATGTTTCGGCAGTTGGGGTGTTGTGCGACAAAGAGGCTGCTATCGCTGCCGCTTCTTCACAAGTGATCTCGTTAGTACTAGAAGAACTTTCTTTTTCAAAGTAAGCGGTCAAAGTCACATTTTTAGTTACTGTAAATGTGTATGGATTCTTCGTTGTTCCATCACTCCATTTTGTAAACTTGTAACCACTTTTTGGCGTTGCTGTTACTGTGGCTGTAGTTCCTTCCTTATACTCTCCGCCACCCGAAACGGTTCCCATTGAAGTATTGGCAGAAGAAGCGGAAACGGTGTAGTTTGTAACTGAACCAGAACAGTTTCCTCCAAACCCTTCTAAATTTAAGTCTTGCCAGTAAAGTTCTTCTTTGTAAGTGTCAAGGCTTTTGCAAGGAACTTTTACAATCATAGAACTATTTGCAGGGAATGTAGAAGATTCAATGGTAGGTGGAGCTGTTGCCCGAACAGTTACATCAGTTAGTTGGCTACAAGAACTAAATACCTTTTCTTTTATAGAGATTAGTCCTGTTCCCATATCTATTGTATGTAATTTTGAACAATCTAAAAATGCATATGGGTTAATGGTTTCTAAGGAATTAGGCAAGGTTATGGTTTGTAATGTTTTACATGCTTTAAATGCTGATTGGTCAATTGT
>JAZOVR010000067.1:0-7714 GCA_045658785.1 Paludibacteraceae bacterium
GTTCGCTGCTGTTCATACCGCCACTTTGGCACGCAAAGAAGACCCAACCAAGGTAGCTGCTGACCAGGCTGCCTATGCTAAGGTCAAAGACCAGTACAACTCACTGTACCACTATATCTTCCGACAAGAGTGGGAGGCATATGAAGCGCAGTAAGGTGTCGCCGTGGGCGAGGTAATGTCGCTCTACGAGCGAGGTGATGCACGCTGCGCGTGGGGGATGTCCCTGCGGGAGGTGATGGCTGCTACGTAGCGGTAACCTGCGCGGAGCGCACACAACCCGCCGAAGGCGCACAACCTCTTGCAACAGCAAGACACAACCTCGCGAAGCGACACAACCTCGGCAACGCCGACAAAACTTTATCGAATGAATATGAAAAATTTTCAATTGACAGCGGCAATTGCCCTCTGCACCTTCGGGTGCACGATGCTGCTGGCGGGCTTCTGCTGTCCGCCACTGGGCGAGATCCATCACTCGCTGTTGATAGCATTTGGCGAGATACTGACATTTAGCGGCTCGCTAATAGGCATTGACTATAAGTATCGCTACAAAGAGTGAGAATATACCTCCTATGGCGCAAGCGCCAAGAAATCTTATAAATCTTATTTTACGCATACATCCCCCCATACATCGAGGTGCTCCGCAATCTATTGCCACCGCTCCCCGTTTTGGGAACATCCAAAACGTGACCGCTGAATCTTAACTACAACGACTCTGACAGTCTATGAATGTGTACCGCTACATTTATCAGATTCAGCGCACGAGTCCCAATCGGGACCCCCACGAGCTTCGTGAGCGAGTGGGGAGAGGAGAAACGGCGGCAACCTCAACGAGCAGAGCGAGTTCTTTTGTTGCAAGCCCGTTTCGACGAAGGAGCGGTGGTAATTCATTTCGGAGAACCATGGAAAAGCGTGGGATAAGCGTAGCAATAGATTTATTTAGATTTCGTGAGCCAAAGGCGAGCAGGAGATGAAAAAAAAACTAGAAAACATGTATATACGATTGATTAGAAACAAGCCGAAAGGCTCCGCCATTACAGGGCGGCTCAGCGTGGACAATGGGCAGTTGACCCTAGCCACCCTGGAACCATGGCAATACGCCATCCCAGCTGGTTGCTACCGCCTACGACTGACCTATTCACCGACTTTTCATGAACTACTACCCCTGCTAGATGGCGTGCTAGGCTACGCCCGACAGCCGCACAACGGCATACGTCGCACAGGCATACGCATTCACGCGGGCAACACCATAGCCGACTCGCGGGGATGCATACTCGTCGGTTCTGCCGATATAGGTTATAAGGCGATGGGGCGATCAGGCGATGAGGCGAGATTATTATCCTCGCGCAAAGCGCTCAAGGAGCTGCGCGACTATTTATTGAACTATCAAACACAGAATCCCCATGAAGAAATCTATATTGAGGTCTCAGAGCCAGATAAGCATCCTCTGTATGATGTGCCTTATGAGCGTCAGTTGCAAAACCTATGACCCCACTATCGTCACTAGCGCTACTAGTACGGCTAGTGCCACCATCCACACCCAAGACACCGTCGTATTGCGCGATAGCGTTGTGCTCCGCGACAGCGTAGTATTCCGTGAGCGTACTGTTTTGGACACGGTGTATATCACCAAAGAGGTGTACCGGGATAGGTTAGAGGCGAGAGGCGAGAGGCAAAAGGCGGTGAGAACCGACACCATCGTCGTGACGGAGTGGCGGGAGAAGGTCATTGAGCACCCGCCCGAGCGGTATGTGCCGAAGTTCTACAGGTGGTGCACCATCGCCCTATGGGCGATTGGGCTATTGGCTATAGGCTATGGGCTATTGCGGTGGTGGGGAGGGCGTTATTTCTAAGGACTCTAGATGATCTAGATTGTCTAGATGATTTAGCCAGCGCCCTTGGGGATAGCGCCCTACCCCAGGCTAGCGTTTGGCTAGCCCTAGTATCTCGCAGAGGCGGTGGATCTCCGCCTCCTTCTCAAGGAGCGCATGACGCAGCTGCTCGATCTCGCGCTGCATGCTCTGCATGCGCTGTTCTTGTTGCTGGCGGTAGCCCGTACGAGCAGCGTGCATGCGCTCTTTGATGCCACCTTCGGTCACGAAGCGCTTCTCCAACATCTGTAGATAGTTGGTACTCATTTTATCCGCGAAGCGACAAATCGTAATCGCCATATTGGCGAGAGCTTCGTCGGATAAACGCTGAGCAAGCGTAGCGTAGTGATCGAAGGTGTTATGCTCGCGACAGAACGCCAGCATCCGATCGTATCGAGGATGATGGGCATCCCATAGAGTCAGCTGGCGGGTATGTAGATAGTCCTCATAATCCTCGCGGAGCTCCTGAAGGCTGGAGCGCGAGACATTGATAAGCTTGATCTCCATCTCGGTGGAGGTCATGCCATCCTCGCAGCCCTCTACGATGTTCTGCTTGCCGCTACGCGCCGCTTGGACCATTTGGTCCACGGTGCGGTCGCCATAGCGAGGTAAGAAGCGTTGACAGAAGATGACGGTGAGTTGATAAAGGGTGTCTGCTTTGTGGTAGAAGTGTAGTTGTCGCCAGTTGTTAGTCGCTCGTAGAACCTTTGTAGTAGTCTTGTTGTCCATTGCTAGTTTGTTTTTTTAGCTAGTTATTATTCTTTGGGGCGCTTGTCTAGGTAATCTAGATGGTCTAGATGGACTAGATGATCTAGACAGCGCCACTAGGACAGCGCCCCTATTTTTGTAAAACGCTGCAAAGGTACTGCAGCAAACTGCTAAAACTTGTCAGTATGGCGAGAAAAATGCAGAAAAAATGCAGAAAAGTGATTTTTTCTGCATTTTTTTGTTTATCTGGGGCAGCTCTGCCACAAAAAAGGCGGTCACCCGCCTTAATCCCTCGCCTTATCGCCTACACCAGCAGCTCCCCGCCTCTACACTCTACACCCTACACTCTACACTGGCTGCTTCGCTGCCCCGGCTCAAAGTTGTGCTATTCGTTGCTGGATAAGCGACCAATATGTATCTTGAAGATGTTGAGGCAGGAATGAAGAACGGATACATGACTCCCATTGTGGAATAATACGTTTGAAGCGATTGAAGATATTACTAATCACCTGCTCATTCAATCCACTACCAAGCATCGCCTGCTCAAAATCATGGCGAGTCAATCGGCTTTTTTTTCCATTGAGTGTTAATGCTAGCTCTTCCGCATCTTCAGGGATGACCAACAATGTATTCAACAAATCATATGCAGGTGTTAGGATATAATCCGTTTCGTTAGGGGCATATAGAGAAGAGTTCTTCAGATGCATATCACTATTGCCCACCACCCAAGAAAATATCACGATTGTCCAAAATTTCGTCAAATCCAAACCAGGCGCAGCAGAATATTTTCGTATGACTTTGGCTATTTGTTCGTATGAAGATTTGTATTTCCGCTCCGTCAGGTGCTCCGTCAGTTGGCACATATCCTCCATAGGGATTTTTATTCCCTTCTTGCCGCGATCAATACGCTTGGTGAGATAGCAATATTCACCATTATCAAAGTGAAACAAAGTATGTGGCACCACATCCATCTTCACCAATTCAGCCAAATGCATCGTTAGGTCCTCATTTTCTGGCAAAAATGGATATTGCTGCGTTTGTGGCTTGAGAATATACCTGCCTCCCGTTTCTACTATAGTCAAACGTGCGGTTTGCGCCGTCTGCATGATATCCATAGAGAGCTTAGCCTGCACTCCTGTAACAGTAGACTGTGAGCGCACCACCTGTTTTGCTAGTTCTCGGAGATCTGCTTGCGAATAGGGCAAGGAAGGTATCTCTTGCTTGCCAAAAAAACGCTTTGCACATGCAGCATGGTAGTGCAGTTCGCCCTCCTGCAATTCCTTATAACAAAATAGACATCTCATGCTTCGATAACACTTACAGCTCCTATACAATCCTTGCAGCAAGCCACTAGCAATGCCATACGATCTCGCGGATCAATCTTCCAGTGTTCTTGTGCGATATTCAGTAACCATCCCTCTGGTATAAGACCATCAAAAAAAGGGAACAACATATCACTCTTGTACGGCTCCGCACATAGTGGTAAGGTCAGACTGATTGGACGGGACTCAGGACATTGTAAATAGTTTGTATCATACGTAAACGTGAAACCATGCTCATCTTCCACAAGGTTCCCAGCCAAAAGATGTTTGTAATATATTTTAGCTTTCTTCATGGATGGTTCGTTTTACTGGATACAATTCCATACCAAATAGTTGCAAGATTTGGTTGACTTTGTCCATGCGCACAGTAGATTTTCCTTGCTCTAGATCTCGTACAAAGCGCAATCCTACTCCAGCCTTTTCGGCTAAGTCTTCTTGCGTTAAGTGATATTGCTTGCGCAAATCCTTGATACACTGTGATAAATTATTTTTTGCCATATTTTATATCTTATCGGGTATAAACATCATCATTCCAAGCGTTATTATACCTCAAAGGGTATATTTTTACAACAAACAATACATTTTATACCCAATCGGGTGCAAAGGTACTACAAAAAATGCACATACGCAAGTAAAGCGAGCATTTTTTTGAAAAATCATAGATTTATCTATTGAATATGTTCATCTACTGCTCGTTGGAAGCTCGCTTACATAAGAGTATGTAGAGGAATATATTTAGAAGGCGAAGCCGTATTTTTCAAAAAAAGTGCGAGCGACGCTGGAGTATGGGCTGCATCGTGCGAACGTACTTTCGGGGGAATTGGCAAAGCCAAGGCGGCGTCCGAAGTACTACAAAAATGCACCCTGTGCGAAGCCAGGTGCCCTCATTGTACTGCAACAACCTCTACTTTTTTCGGAGGGAACCCACCCTTTAAGGGAAGGGGCGTGCCGAAAAAAGCACATATCCTCCGAGCGACGCTGGAGTATGTCCAGCATCGTGCGAACGTACTTTCGAGGTGGGACCCACATCAGTGGGAGGTGTCCTCGAAGGTACTGAAAATATACCAAACCTGCAAGTTTTTGGTATTTTTTCTTGCATACTGACAAGTTTTAGCAGTTTGGTGTAGTAATTTTGCAGCGGAATAGGGAAAAATAGTAGAAAACATGTCAGACAACCGTCAAATACCTCTCACTCATCATAGATGCCCAGGCAGGAACTATAGTGCACGCGGTATCTACCTCATCACGCTCTGTACAGAGCATCGCCGCCCATTGCTGGGCGAGCTATGCGGTGATACTGCCGCACAGGCACATATCTGCCCCACGAACTTGGGTAGAGCCGTTCTGCGCTGCTGGTATGATATCCCCTCTTTTCACAAAGAGCGGGCAGCACAGAAGTCGCTCCGCACAGGTCGAGAGTGCCGCCGAGAGATCCAGATTATCACTAGTCAACTGATGCCCGACCACTTCCACGGCATCATATTCATCAAGGAAGATATGGACATCAGTCTCGGGCAGGTGCTCTGCGGTTTCATGACCGGGTGTACTCAAACCTATCATAGGATGATAGAGGCAGCGTATATGCTGCCTACCAGACAGATTCTCGGTGGTGTTAAAGCGTCGGTGTACATGCCGACAAAACCTCTACCCACCCTCTCCTCTCTATGGGAGAAGGGCTACCACGATCGTCCACTGCGTGGACCGGGGCAGTTGCAGCGCATGATCGACTATGTGCAGGACAACCCGCGCCGATTATGGATGCGCAGGCATAGTGGGCGGTTCTTCCGCCTACACAGAGGTGTGCGGGTTGGTGCTCATGTCTTTGATGCCAAGGGGGAGTTAGGCATACTCCAGCGGCCAATGCACGCAGTGCATGTCCGCCGTTGTTTCTCGGAGGCCGAGCGGCGAGCGTATATGAACGGCTGCATTCTCGCCGCTCGCCAGGGAAAAGCGCTGGTAGGCGTTATCAGCGAGTACGAGCAGCAGGTGCGGGCGGTAGCGTTGTCTGAGGGGCATCCGGTAATTCAGTTAACGACTGATGTACTGACAGAGTGCTACAAACCATCTGGTGTGCTGTTTGATGCCTGCTCAGCAGGGCATTTATTACTCCTCTCGCAGCAAGAAGGTGAATGCGGCTTCTCTCGCCGCATCACCCGCACAGAATGTAATACGCTCAATACCCTCGCAGAAGAAATAGCTAGAAGATAAAGATCTCCCTGGCCTACAGAAAGCAAAATGAGGAAATTTTGTATTTTTTCCTCATTTTGCCTTATTTTGTCATCGTAAATTTTGGTATGCGCTAACTCATTACTAATCAAGTATATAAAATTACAAAATTACACTTTTCCAACATTTTTTTTGCAGATTTTTGCATTTTTCCAACATTAAAAGGTACAACAAACCCACCGTTCGGATAAAACGGTGGGTTATTTTGTTATCGTATCTCAAGTCCTTCCATTAGGTGGAGAACTGCCTTGACTTGGCAGTTCGAAAGGAAACAACAGCGGGGAGCGTCGTTGTGACGTAGAGAAAATTTAGGGGAGGCTTCCAACCACGTTCACTAAACTGGCAGCTCCGCTGCTCCCATCGCCAATCGCCTAAACCAGCTCCGCTGCTCCGCCTTTACCCCAATCAATACATCAATCCAAATGCCCACAGAGGGACGATATTGGCATGACCAATCTCAATATCATCACGCACTACAATACCATTAGGAATATGTTCGATTTGTCGTTTACCTTTGTTCTTCCCACCCACTTCAAACGTATAATCACCAATCACAAAATCAGAATCACGAGAAGCTTTGACTGGATGTAATACACGGACTTGATTATAGAAGAATGTTTCTCTTAGATTACCAACATCAGGGGTTCCAGCTGCAAGAATAGTCATCAAAGTGGCATTGTCGATGTATAATTTCTCGATCTTGCCTAAACCGCGTAAACCCATTGTGTCGTCGCGCAAGAGGCCTATCAATCCCACTTTTTCCATATATAATAGATAATCAGGTAGATTATTTTTGCTCACTCCTACCTCTTGCGAAAGTGAATCAATATTGGGTTTATATGGTGCCAAACCAGATACAATGGTTAACAAGTGACGCAAACGGCGGGCCGTAGATGCCTTCATGTCAGCGTACTGCAGAATATCCACTTCAATTGATTGAGCCACCACTTGTTCTACACGCATAGCGAAGCCCTGTTCTAATGCAAACGGATAATATCCACCACGTAGATACTCGCGGAAATAAGGCAATGGATGAGGTAGAACATCCAACGGCAATTGATTAGCGAGAATTTGCTCCAATGTGATAACAGGCAATTGTATACCGCGAAAGAGATACATATACTCGCGAAAAGAGAGGCCTTGCATATGGTACATCAGAGCACGGCGACTAAGATCAGCTTCGCCTTGCTTAATATCTAAGATCGAAGAACCAGTAAAGATGATATGCAACTCTGGGTGCATGTCATAAATCTGCTTGAGTTCTTTAGACCAATTCGGATATTTGTGTATCTCATCAATCATTAAATATGTGATACCCTCTTTCACGGTTTCGCGCGCCAGATCGATCAATGTGTGTTGAGCAAACCATGCCGTATCAGCTGACACATATAGGTGTTTGGCACTATCCTGATGAAGTTTGATATATTGCAATAGTAGTGTAGATTTACCAATTCCTCGTGAACCTACAATACCTATCATTCTACTGTCCCACGCTATCTGATGATAGAGGTAGCGAGTCATCGTGATAGGTGTATTACGCAAGAGCTGATCTTGGTATTCAAATAATACATTGTCTAACATAATAATATA
>JAZOVR010000068.1:0-11510 GCA_045658785.1 Paludibacteraceae bacterium
TTTGATTTACTAGGTTCGTTGAGACATGTCAAATCACAAAATCCTATCTACGCACAAGATAAACCACGATCTAGTTATGCGGAGATGCTGCGAAATATTCGTATGCGAATTGAGTTTAAAGTACTTCGCAAAACAAACATCTCAATAGCTATTACCTCTACAGAATCTGGTGATGGTAAGACATTTATTAGCACCAACTTAGCTTCACTCTATTCTATGACAGGACACCCAACTGTACTGGTGGATCTGGATATTCGTAAGCCAAACGTGCATGATAAGCTTGGTATGGAAGCGAAAATGGGTGTAACTAATTATTTGATAGGTGATTGTACATTAGAGGATATTATTTTGCATAATGATCAATTAGGTTTTGATGTCATTCCTGCAGGTACTGTACCACCTAATCCTGGAGAGCTAATCCGTAGTGAGAAACTATCCGAAATGTTCGATATTCTGCGTCAACGTTATACTTACCTGATTGTTGACTCATCACCTGTTGGCATTGTACCTGATGCAATGGCATTGATAGAGCAGACTGATATTACATTGTATGTGTTACGTTGCATGGCAACAGATAAGCGTTTCGCAAAACAGACTTTGGAAACTCTGGCATTGCATCATAGAGATAAAATCAACCTAATATTATCTGATCTACCTACGCATAAGTCTAGCAAATATGGTTACGGATATGGTTATGGTTCAAGCTATGGTTATGGTTACGGCTATGGTTACGGGTATGGCTATGGTTATGGTCATGGTTACGGATATGGACAGAAAAACAAGAAAAAAAGATATGGTTTCGATTATATTCGTACCAAGATCTCTAAAAAATCAGAGTCTCCTTATCAGTATATAGATGACGAAGAGGAAGCTTAATCCAGCATAGTACAAATATGAAATTTATAGGTATCATCCCCGCACGGTACGCTAGTACACGTTTTCCTGGCAAACCTTTGGCTGATATGGGAGGTAAACCCATGATTCAGCGTGTATATGAACAAGCCACACAAGTACTTGAAGTGGTGATTGTGGCGACGGATGATCAACGTATCTACGATTGTGTGAAATCGTTTGGTGGTAAGGTGGTTATGACTTCGCCTGACCATACTTGCGGCACCGACCGCGTGTATGAAGCCTATCAGATCTACTCTGCTGAACTCCAGAACCACTCTGAACTCTTGAATCACCACGACACCGTCGTGATTAATATTCAGGGTGACGAACCATTTATCCAACCTGTTCAAATTCAGGCATTAATGGACTGCTTTCCGACAGAAATAGCCACTCTTGTTCATCCATTTACACCACATGATACTTGGCAGGACTTAGCAAACCCTAATTATGTTAAAGTTGCTATTGCACGTGAACAAAACGAATCTAATGATGCAGTGATAGGGCGTGCTATGTATTTCTCGCGAAGCGTTATTCCCTACTTGCGTGGAGTTGAGCAAGAGAATTGGCTCAAACAAGGGCAGCATTTCCGACATATCGGAATGTATGCCTACCGAGCAGATATCCTACAGAAGATCACACAGATACCTCCCGCACCACTGGAGAAAGTAGAGTCCCTGGAACAACTCCGCTGGTTGGAGAATGGGCTTACCATACGCGTTGCACTCACCCACCATGCCTCTATTGGCATTGATACGCCCGAAGACTTACAACATGCTCTATCGTATCTCTAAACACTAAACTCTAAACACTAAACAAGAATACATGTCTATAGGAAAATGGATATTAGGTGGGTTAGGCTTTGCACTTGGTGGACCGATTGGTGCACTTCTTGGGGTACTTATTGCTTCAGCATTTGAAACGAACACTATCCCCTCTCAACCTAATGCTCACCCTTACAACTCCTCACGAGGAACTCAACGTGCTACGCAGGGGGATATACGAGTATCTATCATTGTGCTAATTGCTTGTGTAATTAAGGCAGATGGACAAGTACTCAAATCTGAGATTAATTTCATCAAACCATTTCTGGTACGTACATTTGGCGAACAAGGTGCCAAACAGGCCCTTTTGCTGCTCAAGCAACTTCTCCAGAAGGATATTGACCCAGTATCTATTGCGCAGCAAATAGGACAGCATACCAATTATTCTACACGATTGGAGTTGGTCAATCTGCTCCTGCAGGTGGCTAATGCTGATGGCAATTTAGATCAACACGAACTCGATGTTATCCAACAGATTGTACTCAATATGGCTGTACAATATGCTGACTATCAATCGATGCTGGCGCTGTATCAACGACACCAAGATACCAATTGGGCATACATTGCACTTGAGATTCAGCCTTCTGCAACCGATGAGGAGGTCAAGAAAGCTTACCGACGTATGGCGATGAAGTACCATCCCGACAAAGTTGCGAATGCTGGTGAAGAGATACGTCTACAAGCTACGGAGAAATTTCGTGGAATCAATGAGGCTTATGAGTATATCAAACAGCAACGTGGTATATAATTCATAGTTCAAGGTTATGAAAATTACGCTATTAGTTGTAGGTAAAACTACGGATATGCATATTGAAACTTTGATACAGGAGTATCAAAAGCGTCTGTCGCATTATTTGCCTTTTGCCCTGCACATCATCCCTGAATTGAAGAATACCAAGGCGCTGACTCCTGATCAACAGAAGATTGCAGAAGGAGAACTCATATTACGTTCCCTTACTTCAGGTACGGATTTAATCCTCTTGGATGAGCATGGTAAAGAGTTCCGCTCTATTGAATTTGCAGATTATATACAGAAGCGTATGTCATCGGGTAGGGATGTCGTATTTGCCGTGGGTGGTCCTTATGGCTTCTCCGAAGCAGTATATCAACGTGCTAATGGTAAAATCTCGTTGAGTAAGATGACTTTTTCACATCAAATGGTGCGTCTCTTTTTCGTTGAGCAACTCTATCGGGCTTTGACCATTTTGCGTGGCGAACCATATCATCACGAATAGTCTATTTTTTTAGGTATATGAAAAATTTTTTCTCATTAAAAGACGTCTTTTGTCCCAAGTTATTTACTACTCTTCGTTCTTATACTAAGGAACGTTTCCTTGAAGATGCGCTAGCGGGTTGGATAGTAGCTATTGTTGCTATACCGCTGGCTATCGCTTTTGGTATTTCTTCTGGCGTTGGACCCACTGAAGGTCTTGTTACTGCTATCATTGCTGGCTTCATCATTTCAGCTCTGGGTGGTAGTAGGGTGCAAATCGGGGGACCTACAGGTGCTTTCATTGTTATTGTATATGGCATTATACAGCAACATGGACTCACTGGACTGCTCATTGCTACTATTATGGCGGGTATCTTGCTTATTCTCATGGGATTGTTCAAACTGGGTAATGTAATCAAGTTTGTCCCATATCCAGTCATCATTGGTTTCACAGCAGGTATAGCAGTCACTATATTTTCTACCCAAATGAATGATCTTTTTGGCATGGGTATCAAGGATGCACCTGCTGATTTTATTCACAAATGGATTTGCTATTTCCAGCATATAGAGGACATTAATTGGTGGGCCTTTGCTGTAGGTATTCTATCACTACTCATTATTGTTTTCTCCAGCAAAATCAATAAAAAAATCCCTGGCTCTTTGGTGGCTATTGTGCTTATGACATTGGTAGTGTGGTTACTGCGTAAATATGGTGGTATTACCTCTATCACGACTATTGGTGATCTCTATACTTTGCCTAATGGTATGCCAGCTCCACAATTACCTGCGATTGATTTAGCAGATGGTCAAACGCTTATAAAACTGGTTCAAGATCTCTTCCCGTCTGCTTTCACCATTGCTATGTTGGGGGCTATTGAGTCATTGCTCTCTGCCATGGTGGCGGATGGTGTGATTGGTGATAAACACAACTCTAATACCGAACTGATTGCTCAAGGTGTAGCAAACGTGGTAACACCTTTCTTCGGAGGTATTCCTGCTACTGGAGCTATTGCACGCACAATGGCGAATATCAACAATGGTGGACGTACCCCTGTAGCTGGTATTGTACATGCTGCTATGTTGTTGCTTGTCTTGCTCTGTTTCGGACCATTAGTAGGGATGATCCCTATGGCATGCTTAGCGGGAGTGCTGATTGTAGTGAGTTATAATATGGCTGGTATACAATCTGTTATATCTTTATCTAAAGCTCCTAAATCCGATTTTATAGTGATGCTCGTTACTTTTATTCTTACTGTGATATTTGACCTTACTATAGCGATAGAGATAGGTTTGCTTTTGGCGGTTATTCTCTTTCTCAAGCGTACCAATGAGTCCACAGTTATTCGTACTTTCTCCGACGAGATTGACCCTACTTTGCAAACCGATATCCGCTTGCATGGCAACGATTTAGAGAAACTTCACATACCTCCATTCACCGAGGTATATGAGATTGATGGACCCTATTTCTTTGGTATTGCTAATAAGTTTGATGAGATTAGCCAGCGTATTGGAACGGATGGACAGAAAGTACGTATCTTACGAATGCGTAAAGTTTCTTTCATTGATTCCACGGGTATTCATAATCTCGAACAACTCTATCATCGCTCTCAACGTTGTGGAATGACCTTGGTGTTATCTGGTGTCAATGAACGTGTGTTTAAGGCATTAGATAAAGCGGGATTGGTCGATCTTATCGGACGAGACAATGTGCGCAACCATATCAATGGAGCACTCGCTCGGGCCGAGGAATTGGTAAAGTGATGGACATCATTCGGCATAATGTAATAACTAAATTCACATACCTATGAAAATCTCCACTCGGGCGCAGAATATGCCAGAATCGCCTATTCGAAAACTGGCTAAATATGCAGATGCCGCTAAGCGTAATGGTCTGCATATCTATCACCTAAATATTGGTCAACCCGACATTAAAACTCCTGTTTGTGCTATGGATGCCATGCGAACATTCCAAGATGACATCCTGGAATATAGCCCATCACAGGGCATCAAATCACTTCGCACAAAGATGGTTGGCTACTATGCCGAATATGGCATTGACCTCTCGCCTGATGAGATAATCATTACTACGGGGGGATCCGAAGCTATCATGTTTGCATATATGGCATGTCTCAACCCAGGTGATGAGATCATTGTGACTGACCCAAGCTATGCCAACTATATGGCATTTGCAATCTCCTGTGGAGCTGTGGTGAAATCTGTGAAAACGGATATTGAGGATGGCTTCAGATTGCCATCTGTAGAGGAGTTTGAGAAGCAGATAACCGACAAAACACGAGCTATCCTAATCTGCAATCCTAACAACCCTACGGGGTATCTCTATTCTAAGAAAGAGATGATGCAAATTCGCGACCTCGTGAAGAAGTACAATCTCTACCTCTTCTCTGATGAGGTGTATCGTGAGTTTATTTACACCAAGCGACCATATATATCTGCTTTTCACTTGGAGGATATTGAGCAGAATGTGGTACTGATTGATTCTGTGAGCAAACGCTATTCGGAGTGCGGTATTCGTATTGGTGCGCTGATTACCAAGAACAAAGAGGTACACAATGCGGTGATGAAGTTCTGTCAGGCGCGTCTTTCGCCTCCATTGATTGGGCAGATCATAGCCGAGGCATCGCTTTCAACACCGCAAGAGTATATGGAGGAGGTCTATGATGAGTATTTGGCTCGTCGCAACTTCTTGATTGACCAATTGAATCAGATACCTGGAGTATTTGCTCCTACGCCGATGGGCGCGTTTTATGTGATGGTACAACTGCCTGTAGATGACACGGATAAGTTTTGCCAATGGTGCTTGACCGATTTTCAATACGAAGGACAAACGATAATGATGGCACCTGGTAGTGGATTCTATACCAATCCAGAGCAGGGCAAGAAACAGGTGCGTATGGCGTATATCCTCAACAAGGAGGATTTAGCCAAAGCTATGCTCGTCCTGCGCAAAGCATTGGAAGAGTACAATGCAGAGAAGTAAAACGTATATCTCGTACCACCCACTATGCGTCATCGTCAGAAAATAGCGATCGCTCGCCTTATCTCCGACCTTATCAAGGCGGATGATGTGATATGTCGACAAGAGATTGCAGCGTACAACAAGATTGTTCGCACGTTCGATATCTCGCCAGATGAACTACACGAAGCCCAACAAATCACTCTGGCTGATTCGCTGGCTATTGTCAAGCATATGTCTTGCGATGAGCAGAAAAAACTACTCGCAACCCTCTCCGACGCAGCCTATTCGGATAATACATGCGTGTCGCACGAGGCTTTATTGCTACTTACATTATCGCTTGTTATCAGTGATGATAGCGAAAAATATACGATTTTCTCGCGAGATATGAAGGGCTATCCGCTTACGGATAAGTATGTGATTTATCTAGAGAGTGATTATATGCCCGCTATCAATGAGGAGATTGCCGAGCAATATGATACGATTGCTAATCTGCTACAACTCTGGAATTTCGAGTTTATTTATATCCCTCGACTATCCCAAGCATTTAGGGATATGGATATGAACTATCTCTTTGATATACTGCGATACATGAATCCTCGATTGTCTGAGGATATGCTCGAGGCTTTGTATCAGCGCTTGACTACTTTTACTACGGAGAATTACACCCGCGATTATTTAGCGACTACGTGTCAGCAAGATTTTTTCTACAATATTGAACCCACTTTGCTTGTTAATGTGGGTACATCTCTATTGCCTTCTGTCTCTTCGTCTCAGAAAGAGCGTTGTGTGATGAATATGCTCGCTATTCGACTGGATGATGAACCAAATTGTGTGTTGCAAGAGGTACGCCGTTTGGTAGATGAGTATGAGAATCTAATCACCGAACCCGAATACCATCGCCCAAAACGTGGCAAAGGACTTTTTCGTTATCATGGGTTTTACAAGCAGCTCTTTGATTTTTTGGCGCGTCATGGCAATAATGGAGCAGACAATAGCATTTTGGTTGATCTGCGAACGCATCGCATATGGATGCGCGGGGTGGAGATTCCGATGAGTGCTACTCATTTGGCTACATATGTTTTCATTCTGCATCAGTCTTTTTGTACGCACTATGGGGGATTGCTCAAGGCTGGACAACATCATCCCCTCTCCGAGAAGGATATTATGCGCCTCGGACGAACCTATCATGCGATAGGCAAATTGCTACGCGAAGGGCCTATGACTTCCGAACGATCCTATTTGGAGAATGTTCCTAATATTCGCGGCTATATTGCACGCATACGAACTATGATAGAACATTCTATTGATTCTCAAGATATTGACTACTATTTTCCAAAGGACTCTGCGGATAAAAGCATGTATCATATAGCCATCAATCCCGCCTGTGTGCGTGTGCGTGATGCTACAGGAGAATATCCGTTCATGGACTATCCATACTGGAAACAACTGAAAGGATAAAATCCATTTTTATTTCAACAATATTGCTATTTTTGAGCATCTCTATAGGGCTTTGAAAATAGCAATATTGTTGTTTTTTGTGCATATTTATACATCGCAGTACCTTTGCGCCGATTTTTTAACAACGGCTCGTGCCATTAAACCTAATTAACTTATTTCAACAAAACAATTATGACACACAACTACTATGGATTGACTGCTTTGCAAGTAGCAGAAAACCGCAACTATTTCGGTGCAAACAGCCTTTCTAATGCACCTGTCGAGTACGACACCACAGACCACTCGCAACAACTTATCTCTTCCCTCTTTGTGCGAGGTGTGCTGATTGCCGTATTGGTAATGCTCTTTGTTATTCCTCTTCTGGACTTGTTTACAGGAGAGGTCCCATATGAACTCTGGATAGCATTTGTGGCATGTGTTGTGTTGTTAACCTCTGTCGCTGGAGTAGTGTTGTTGATTACAATTTTTCGCCTACTGCTACAACGCAACAAGGAGCGTCAAGCCAATCTTATAAATACGATTCGTGATAAGACATTAGTGCGAGTTGTACGCGATGGAGAAGTAGTGCAAGTTCTTCGCATGGATATCGTGGTCGGCGATGTGATTCTTCTTGGGGTAGGGGACGAGGTCCCTGCAGATGCCGTTTTGCTGGAATCTACCGATTTGCTTGTGAGTGAGTATGGTGTCAATGGTAAGTTTGAATGTACAAAGACTACCAAGCACATTGAATCGGACTCTAACGAGTTGTCTGAATCCAACTATGTAATACGCGGAAGCATTGTTTTGCAAGGCGAAGCAGTAGCTCAAGTGTTTGCCGTAGGCAACCGAGTTACTCATGAAAATATCAATTTATAAACTATTAACACCTTTACAACTATGAAAAAAATCTTTTTTGGGGTCATCCTTATGACCGCTTCTGTGGGCTTGCAACCTGCTCATGCTTGCACGGGAATCACCCTGCAAACCCTCGACAGTTCCATCATCACCGCGCGTACCATCGAATGGGCAGCTGAGCCGCTCAATGCGATGTATGTCGTCGTGCCTCGTGGACAGAAACAGCGTTCTTGGCTACCGGATGGTACGCGGCATGGCAAATCTTTTCTTGCAGAGTATGGCTATGTAGGTATAGCGGTGGAGAACGATGCCTTTATCATGGAAGGTATCAACGAAGTAGGTTTGGCAGCAGGACTCTTCTATTTTCCAGAATATGGCGAGTATATGCCATATAAGGAAGCAGATAAATCGCTCTGTGTGAGTGATATGCAGTTTGTCGCATGGGTACTTAGCACCTGCGCTACGATTGACGAGATGATTGCCTTATTACCTACTATCCGTATTGTAGGAACGGATCCACGCGCTTCTACCGTACATTGGCGTATTACCGAGCCATCGGGTAGGCAAGTAGTATTGGAGATTGTCAATCAGCAAGTTATGATTCACGAGAATCCTCTGGGAGTGCTGACCAATTCGCCCGAGTTTACTTGGCATCTTACCAATCTCAACAACTATGTGAACCTCATGTCTGGCTCTATCAATAATCGTCAAGTGGGTTCATTGGATCTAAAGGCTTTTGGCGGAGGAAGTGGTTTGCATGGTTTGCCAGGCGATATGACTCCACCTTCTCGCTTCGTGCGTGCGGCGTTTTTCCAGAGCACAGCACCACGATTAGGGACAACTGACCAAACGGTAGTGCAAGCTTTCCATCTGCTTAATAATTTTGATATACCAGTCGGTATTCAATTCTTGGATCCTGAACTCATACCCGATATGCCGAGTGCTACGCAAATCACTATTGCCACTGATCTGCAACATCAGCGCTTGTTCTATCGAACAATGTATAATGCAGCTATTCGTTGTATTGACTTGCGCAAGATTGATTTCGATCGTGTGAACTTCCAAGCAGAACCTTTAGAGATTAGTCGCGAACAGCCAATAGAGATGATAGAGGTCTATTAGTATATCGTTCATCTATATACAAAATTAGTTTCGCCATTTATGTTTGTATCACAAGCATAAATGGCGAATTTTCTCTTGCTCGTTCAGCTTGTTTGTAACTGTTTCCAACAAGCAGTAGAATTTGTATGAGTAATTTCGCGACCACTAGAGGACATCTAGAGGACATCTAGAGGACATCTCTAGGCTTGTTGATAGATACTGTCAAGTTAACCGTGGACATTTCTACCCGTACCTCAAAAGTTATAACTAACAACTGTATCTACTCGCGCATCTTTAAGTACTACGCGCTTTTGACTGTTTAAGAGATATAAGGTAGGTAGTGCTTTGATGTCGTATAGGTCTTGTTTGTCTATCTCTGGGGCATATACGCTGAGCCATGCAGAGGGATAGTGTGCCTTTCGCCAGGCTTCTACCTCATTGTCGATATACACTGCTACAACTTGTATGCCTTTCTGTGCAAAATAGGCGTGTTGGTTTTCCAGTTGTTTTTTTACATATTGGCACTCATCGCAGTCAGGATCGTGGAAGAACAGTAGAATATATTTGCTTTGCAGCTGGTACAATCGCCCTTTCTCGCCTGCTTGGGTAGTGTATGGGAAATCTGTTGCCTTATGCCCTACGCGATTCTTCTGCACCATTGTGTAATGTTTTTGGTAGCGTGGATTGGTGGTGTAATCCGCTAACTGATGTGTGGCAGCATACTGCAAAAATAGCAAATAGCGTTCATCATTGCGATAGGGAGAGTTAGGGTCATGTAGATATTTATCTGCCAACAACAGGAAACGCGCTGTAGTATTGTATTGCTCTGCTTTGGCGAGCAAATTGCCTATTTGTTCTGCTTGCTGAGTGGGAGTCTGTTGCTCCAAACTCAACAAGAATCGAGCAAATCGTTCTTCCGTTCCGCGGGATTCTACTGCTTGTTGGTTACTAAACGCAAATCCCTCCCACACGGAGTACTGCGGTAGCAATACCTGTGCGCAAAGTGGGTTATTTGTAATCCACAATCCACAGAAGAGTAATAATACGATATGTAAAAGATATGTTTTCAAGATAACTCTTATTTAGCTATTAATACATCAGCGGGTAGGAAAACGGAATGCCCCTCTGCATGTGTTGGTGGATTTTTCATAAAATAGACAATGTGCAGATGTTGTCCCTTTTTGACAAAAGGTAAATACGGTGCAATAGATTGTAATTCAGCATGCAATCGTGATACATCTTCTTGCGTGGTCCATTTGCATTCACCTATCAATATATGTTTTTTATCTAACGACTCTGCTACCACATCCAACTCTACTTGTTTTATTTCGCCATTGGCATTCAGTATTTTTCCCCACCAACGAGAGGCTATATTATAGCATCGTCCATCCAATTCGCGCCCAGAAACGAAATTTCTGCATAATTGTTCCCAAACAAAAGATACGTGTTGTGAAAAATGCGTTTCTATTATTTGTTCTACTACATCTAATCTCTGTAATTCGAGCAACGAGTTGTAGGGAGCAACAAATCGATAATAAAATCTAAACAAAGAGTCTGATACAGAATAGATACTCTTTTTGGAGTTTTTAATATTTTCACCAAAGGGGATTTCTCTATACACATATCCTAGTTCGCGCAAGTTTGCTAATGGTTCTGACAATGCTGTTGATTCCTTGCCTACACGTCCTGCTATTTCAGATACTCTATTAACTCCGTTTCCTATTACTGATAGCAAGGTAGTTGCTTGTATAGTGTCACGCATATCATCACGTAGCAATCGTGTAGGTTCCTCATGTAAGACTCCTTGCGGGTCAAGTAGCAATTGACGAATTGCTGTTGCTGTGTCGCTATATAATGCACGTAGTTCCCAATAGCGTGGAATGCCACCCCAAATTGCATATTCCTCTACTGCTTTCACCGCATCACAAGATAGGGCTTGCATGATATAAGGAATAGGGATCGGCAGCAAACGAATAATCTCGTGTGCTAAACCATATAATGGCTCGCGCCGATTAAGTACATATCCTTGCATCAATTGTTGCGATGAACCACATAGGATTAAGTCAAACTTGAGTTGCTTCGTATTTAATAACTTTTGTAAGATAGAAGGCAGAGAAGAACAACTCTTTACCAAATAAGGAAATTCATCTAAACATAAAACAACCCGATGAGACAATTGTCTATTAAATGCCTCAAAAAGCGTTTCCCAATC
>JAZOVR010000069.1:0-17695 GCA_045658785.1 Paludibacteraceae bacterium
GAGTGTAGCGATATGACCCGCAGGACATTTTTTGAAAATATTAAACATAAAACGGATAATGATGTTACAATGTCTCCAATCATATTGACTGACCCATTTAAGGAGCAATTAATGAGAATAAAAAAAATGTTGGAACAAAATTCAACAGATTATCACATAATTATCACACCTGCTTATTGTTATACATCATCATATATTAACAATAAGGATTTGGAAGAATTGAATACAATTTTTGGAGAAAAACGAGTACATGATTTTTCAAGACACTATATAACTCGTGATTATAATTATTTTACAGACCCTGGGCACTTTGGGTTGCGAGCTGGTTATATAATGCTTGAAGAAATATATTCCGATTTCAATCTAGAATATTAAAGCAGCCTGCTACATTTCACTCACATATAAGTTATAAATTGGTTTTAGATAGGCTACAGTGGTCACGAAGTGGTCGTGTAACCCACAGTCAACTTGAGAGCACCCTAACAGCCACAGAAATCCCACAGATGTCCCAGAGATCTCCTATGGTGGTCGCCTAGCCAACAGAGAATTTACATATCCTGCAAAACCCAAAAATCGGGGATTTCTGACATATTTCACACTAAAAAATCGGGGATTTCTGACAAAATAGCAAAAAACATTTGCACAAACCAAATAAAATCACTACCTTTGCAGCGTTTTAACACAAAATAAGTACGAAAAATGTGTGTTTTTACACAGAAATAGCAGTTAATTTGTGAAATATGGCATTCAAAAGAGATTTGTTGGATAAGTTAGTGATTTGGAAAACAAGTACAAATCGCAAACCATTAGTGATTGAAGGTGCACGGCAAGTAGGCAAGACATGGCTGATGAAAGAGTTCGGTCGCACATGCTTTGAGCAATACACATACATAAACTTTGAAGAACTAAACTTACACGATGTGTTTGCCGAGAAAAATCCTCACGCTATTATACAGCAATTAGCCTTAATTACGGGAAACAAAATTGATTCCAAAAACTCATTATTGATTTTCGATGAAATACAAGAGTGCAAACCTGCACTCAACGCTCTAAAATACTTCTATGAGCAAATACCAGAGTTGGCAATTGTAGCAGCAGGGTCATTATTGGGTGTAAGCATGGCTGCTGGCGATTCATTTCCTGTAGGAAAAGTGGACCACCTAACACTGTATCCATTAACATTTAAGGAATATCTCTCAATGGTAGATGAAGCAATGTGCAATCATCTTTCAAATCGCCAAATAGGTGATACGATTGCTACAACGCTTGAAGAACGTATTAAACGCCATTTTGATGATTACCGTGTATGCGGTGGTATGCCAGAAGCGGCTATGCGCATGGCAAGTGGTATGGGAACAGAAGAGGTAGAGAAAGTACAAAGCAATATTCTCAAAGATTATCAACTCGATTTTTCGAAGCATGCTTCTAAAACCCTCATCCCTCGCATTGGGCATATCTACCGCTCTATCCCCTCACAACTATCCAAAGAAAATCGTAAGTTTGTTTATCAACTTGTCAAGCAAGGTGCGCGAGCTCGCGAATACGAAGATGCGCTACAATGGCTACGCCAAGCAGGATTGATTTATCAAATATATCTAAACAAAACACCTAATATTCCTCTTGCTGCATATGATGATTTGAGTGCATTTAAGATTTACTTGTCAGATATAGGATTATTGCGTAAATTGGCGGAAGTGCCAGTAGCTGCATTAGTGGCTAAAGATGATGTGATGGGATATAGAGAATTTAAAGGAGCACTTACGGAGAACTATGTCCTACAAAGTTTATCAACACAATCTGAAGTAAATTTGCGATATTGGACTTCTAATTCTTCAGCAGAAGTTGACTTTCTGCTGCAATATGATACTCATATATTACCAATAGAGGTAAAATCAGGAAAGAGCACATCATCTCGTAGCCTCACTTTATATAATGCCGAAAAACATCCGATATTGCGAATTCGGTATAGCGATAAAGAATTAAAGTTGGACGATAATTTGTTAAATATACCATTATATATGGTAGATTGGACATTTGCTTTGTTGGCAAGCATAATACAAGTACCAACTCATAATTCATAATTCAAAATTCATAATTCCCCATGCCCCTCTCTACGCTCATACTCACTTGTCTTGCCACTGCTATGGTGGTGGGAGTCGTTGTGGGGGTAGTGGTGAAAAGGCGATTGCAAAAGAAAATCAATTACATGCTCGATGCGCTTGAAGACAAGGAACTCAACTTCCGATTCAACGAACAAGGCATTCGAAATAGAAGTTTCAACAAAACACTCAACCGTCTGCGTGACCTTTTCGATAAAGAGCGCCACGAAATCAGCGAACAAGAACGCTACTTCGGACAGATGCTCGACCATGTGCAAACGGGTATCATCACCGTCACAGACAACCGAGTGACCTATCACAACAAAACAGCCCTCTCGCTCTTGGGTTTGCTGACCTTCAGTAATCTTCGCCAACTAGATAATATCCATCCGACACTCGCGGAGGCATTTCGACAAGTATCATCTAATAGCGAACAACGCGCCACTTTCTTTACCGAACGAGGCGAACGCACGATCATTCTCACAGCTACAGAAGCTGCAATTCATGGCAAAACAGTAAAGATCATTGCCTTCAACGATATTAGCAACGAGATTGCCGAAAACGAGGAGTTGGCATGGTCTCGCCTAATCCGTGTACTCACACACGAGATTATGAATACCGTCACGCCTATCGCTTCGCTCAGCGAAACACTCTCCAAAGACCCTGCCTCTCCTGATTTGGTAATGGGCTTGCAGACGATTTCAACCTCTTCTAAGGACTTAATCAAATTCGTGAATACTTACCGCAGTCTGACACGAGTAGCAACGCCAGTTAGGAAACCATTTTACTTGCGCGAACTCATGGGGCGTGAGGAGCAGCTGACCAAACAGCAGATTGATGCCGCAGGAGCACGCTAACAATATACCGAACTGACCGATGATATTCTGCTATATGCGGACGAGGGACAAATCTCGCAAGTGGTGGTCAATCTCATCACCAATGCCTTACAGGCAGAGGCAACCCAAATCACCATCACAGCCAAGATTGATGATGCCGATGCAGTCGTGATAGATGTCTGCAATAATGGTCATCCTATCAGCCCTGATAGTCAGGAGCAGATATTCATTCCATTCTTCACCACCAAACCCGAAGGCTCTGGTATCGGATTGAGTCTCTCCCGCCAAATCATGCGCCTCCACAATGGCAGCATCCGCCTCGTTCGCAGCGACGAAAAGGGAACAACCTTTACTCTCATTTTTAGATAAAATTCGCTTCTTTTTGAATCATCCCATGATTAGCACCCTCATAAGGTGCTATTTTTTTATACCGCAAAAACAGCTAAAAATAGACAAAAACGGAATTTTTCGGAAAAATAAAAACAAAAATTAGCTTTTCACATCAAAATATTTGCATATATTGAAAAATATTCGTACTTTTGCAGCGTAAATATTAAAAAGAAAACAAAAAGAAACGAAAAACAAATAAAAACAAAATGATTGGAGAGATATTTAACGCTAAAGATTATAGCTTAAAACCAAAGGCTACAATTCAGCAAACGGGCAAAACTGGTTTTAATGCAGATGCTATTAATCAACTCAAAATAGACGAAAACAAAGCCGTTGTTCTCGCGCCAGATACACAAGATAAGAAAGTGCTTTATATGGCTGTAGTTGAAGCAGATAATTGCGAGCATGCTTTCCCTATTCGCAAATCTGGAGCGTACTACTATATCAACACCAAGCAGCTCTATGACCATATGGAATTTGATTACACCAATAACACCATCATGTTTGATCTTGTCCGTTGCGACAAGTACGATGATGTCATTGGGGGAGAATGTTATAAAATGATTGCACGCTCGCATACGCGAACGAGCGACGAAAACGAAGTGTAAATAGTGCCTACCGAAGACCTTAATTACATAGAATCACTACTCGAATTTTCCCAGCAGCAAGATGAACTAATAGCAGGGCATCAAAAGGAAATGTCGCAAGTACTCGCCAACAAAGAGCACTTGCGAAAAGCTCTTGCACATGAACACAAAGGGAGGATGGCTGCTGAGGCAGAAAATATCGAACTAAAAAAACAACTAGCACTACTTCAAGCCGAAAACCAAGAACTCCGCAACCGTCCCAATATCGTTACGGACACTTACATTGAAACACAAAATGTCAAACAGCAGTGCAATTATTTGCCTCATTCTCGCCGCACTTCAAGATACAAACTTAATAATTCAACCCAAACACAATTACAACTATGGAACACTCCAACCGCAACATCTATGTAGCAGGTAATTTTATTGCCGAACAGCATGTGGACATACAAATTCTTCATGCCGATAAAGTTTATACACAACCTCAACAATCAGCTACTATCAAGCCAAAAGTTATCATCGCTGAGGATATACCAACTACTCCAAAAGCCACCGTTTCTCAAAAAGCCAAAACGAAACGAACAAACGCTACGGTTACAGAAGCAACTTTCATATACCGACATGCACCCAAACATGCTGCTCGCATTGTTACGCTCTACCAACATCTACTCAAAGCTCAGTGGATAGCACCTGATACCAACCCAGATGATTTCTCTGCCATTTTTGAAGGTAATCCTTCTACCGCACGCATCAAATGGATTGGCAAACAAGCCTATCTTTACTATCTAATTCGTCAATTGGTAGATCTGCAACTCATTTCGATACCACAAAATGCATCTGTTTGGCAAATAGTAGAAAGTCATTTTTTAGATAAAAACAGCCGTCCGTTCCACAATTTTAACAAACAAAAGGAACCTATTAAGGCTAAAGCAGCTATAGATAAACTTATTGAAATATTGCAACCTTCGGCATAATCTTCGGCACAAGGCAAATTTTTTCAAAAAAAATCACTTAGGCGGGAGTTCTTGATTTTCAGGAACTTCCGCTTTCTTTATATGCAGTCATAAACACTAAATTCACAAATCTTCGGCACAAAACCGCTTCTGTGCCGAAGATTTTTGCAGCATTATTATAGAAACGCGTCCCACAGAGGGTATCTACCCAAGACGCAAAACTAATGTTTAATAATTTAAAGTTATACGCATATGAAGAAAAACCAAAAACATTTCGTTCTCATCTCCATTCCTTGCCAAAGTGCAGAAGAGATGCTCCAAGCAAAAGAGGCAGTCCTCTTTCATCTGGAAACCCTCAATCCTGAGTTCACCACCGAGGGCACCACCCTCACAGTCAAGGTCATTCCTCTTGACCCACAACTTTTCCTTCCCGACGAGGCATGCGACATCATTCGCCAAACCCTCGCCCAGTCCCTCACCTTCAATCACTGCTGGACCTGCACACTTCAAACTATTAACTAACCTTATTTATTAATTTTTTAAACTACAAGCTTATGTCTAAAATCAAATTAGAAGCACCATTCCGCCAATTCCGTGGCAAAATCTGCAAACACTCTGACATCATCTTCAAACAGATGTACGGCGAAACCTTCACTTCACAAATCTGCAACCCCTACACAGGCGAACCTTCTGCAGCACAACAAGCACAACAAACCAAGATGGCTACAGCCTCTGCCAATGTTAAGGCGCTCACTCCTGAACAACGAGTAGCATACAAAGAGGAGTTCAAAAAGCAGACAAAATACAAGTCTCTCCACGGCTACATGATGGCACAAGAACTCGCCAAACTCTAATCCCTATCTCAACATTATTAATTCTTAATTCAAAATTTAACTATGGCTATTGTAACCTACGAAGACCCAATCCATCACCTTTCGGGCAAAATCTCCAAAAAGTACCGCACTTGCTACAACTACCGCAAGCGTTCCGACCGCAAGTACACATCCGTACATGGCGACCGCACCACTCCAGTTTCCGCATCAGAACGAGCATGGCGTGACCTATTCACCCAAATATGCGCAGCCACTCGCGACCGTATGATGGATCCAAACCACATTGCAATGGATCAAGTCGGCTTTATCAGACAAACCAAGTACAAGACATTCTATCAATATGTCTGGAACCTCATGCGTGATGAAATCGAAGGCAAGTAATAATGTATAATGTTTTGTTTTTTCGCTCACCAATGCAGACTGCATTCTTATGAGCGAAAAACAAAATATATCATTGATTTTTGAATATTGTTGTAGCAAGCGTAGCGCTGCGTATTTTTGTTATAAAAAATAATCCAAGAATTGTCAATAATTGTCGATTTAATTGTCGCAAATTGTCGTAAAAACACATCTCGTTTAATTAAACGCCTCAGTACTAACATCATTTCATCAAATTATGAACAAACTAACTGACACACAAAAACAACGCCTTGTCAAGGCAATCAAGTACCTCGCATTAGCTATTGCAACATCTATTGCGATGGCTCTGGGACTTACCTCGTGTAATGTAACCCGTACTATCACAACAGAAAGCAAGTCCCTCACCCAAGGAGATACCGCAATCATCATCCAAGACAAGACTGTCGAATCCTACAATGCTAAAAAGAATTAACCCCAAACGGTCAATTTCACAAAGGATTTTCTCCCCCATTACAAGGAAAAATTGGACATCGAGGATGATATCACGGGAATCACAAAAAACACCCTAGAATAAATAACACACGCACATACTTGCGTGTGTTATCCTAATATTCCTCGAAAAATCTGTTGATTAAAGAGGACTCAAGGTGGTCCATTTGATTAACCACCGAAATTATCAAACATAATCATATCATCTTCTACACCGAGTGAGTGCAAGAGGTCAAGCACAGTCTTTTTCATGGGAGATGAGCCGCAGAGGTACCCATTCCAACAGGGCTCCCAAAAAACTGCCGATTTTTGGGAAGAGGAAGAACGCCGGCAACCCCAACGAGCCAAGCGAGTTCTTTGTTGCAAGGCCGTTCTGACGAGTCAAAGACTGTGCTAGGCGGCGTCCGAATTTTGGCGGATAATCCACACGCGCACACGCATGCGCGTGTTATTTTATATGGTCATTTGTGCTTCTTTTTATCTAGATTTCCGACTCTTCAAAGTCCGCTCACTCCGTTCGCGTGGGGGAGAAATTCCTGAGTTCGCTTCGCGTTTTTTAGCATGTCTCGACTACCCAAACATTTCTGCGCCCATTGGTCGCAACATCTGATAACAGATGCATTCCCATAGTCTGTCTAGTGCTCGGCGATATTCCGCCGAGTATTTCTCGCCTAGAACCTAAGCGCGAATGAATAAAAAACACAAACAATGTTAAGATAGTTCGCCATGAGTTACATTAAACTATATTTCGCCACGCAAGATTAGACCCTATTGTATTTTGTGTACTATTTTCTTGCATATGTCAAATAAAAACATTACCTTTGCACCGCATTTGTGCGAATCCCAATAATACATACTAAATATCATGAAAAACAAATCTCTGAATATCCTCGTACTCGTGTTGCTAATCGCGTGTGCAGGATGCTGCCCAAAGGCTCAACAAGCGATTGTAACAAGTCAAGTGATCGTAACATCTTATCCTTCCAGCATCGGAGAGGCAGGTGTAGCGGTCTATCTGCCAGAAGGATATGCCACTTCCGAGAAAGATTATCCTGTGTTGTATTTATTGCATGGCAGCGGTGATGATGAGACAGGATGGCTAACCAAAGGCAAAGCCAAAGCAATCCTTGACTCGCTTATTACCAATAATTTGTGCCAGCAGATGATTGTTGTTATGCCTAACGGCTATCTCGAACAAACGGGAAAATACTATACACCAGAATCACGTCTTTGGATGGAGAGTACTTTTGAAGAGAACTTCAGTCAGCTCATTGCGTGGACCGAAGCGCATTTTCGTACACATACCGACAAGCGACATCGTGCTATCGCGGGTCTCTCCATGGGTGGTTTCCACACCATGCATACGGCAGCCTTGCTTAACCAATCGTTTGATTATGTAGGTATCTTCTCTGCGCTATATGTGCCTTATATGAGTGAGCATCGCGCAGAGCGCACCTTGGTAATCAGTGACTTAGCACGATCCGACAAGCCTATATACAACCAAACAGAGGTACTACTCGTACAGCAGTTTGCCAATCCACCCCAACTCTACTGGATTGCTTGCGGTGTGGATGACTTCCTCTATCAAGACAATGTAATATATCGCCAATACTTGGATGAGAAGCACTATCCATACGAGTACCACGAATCAGCAGGTGGACACTCTTGGCAAAACTGGATGGATTATCTCACCATCTTTGCGCAGAAAATATTTAATCAATAACTAATTTATAATTACATCACATGAAAAAAACATTCATTCTCCTGTCTTTGATGACAGTGTTCGCAATGACATCTTGTGCAAAACAAGAGCCTTATTTCCGTGCTGCATGGATCAGTACTGTAGCCAACATCGACTGGCCAAGCAAGGCTGCTATCGGTGACAACGAACTACAAAAACAAGAGATGATCAACATGCTTGACTCTTTCCAAGCAATGCACCTCAATGCTGTCGTATTCCAAGTACGTCCTACTGCGGATGCGCTCTATCCATCTGAGCTTGAACCATGGAGCCACTGGTTGACTGGCAAACAAGGCGAAGCTGCCAATTATGACCCACTGGAGTTCGTATGCACTGAAGCACACAAGCGCGGCATAGATGTACACGTATGGATCAACCCTTATCGCGTGACTATCCCTGCGATGGATATCGATTCACTCGCGCCAAACCACATGTATAACAAACACCCAGAGTGGTTCGTGAAATACGGCAAACAATGGTACTATGCTCCTCATCTCCAAGAGACACGCGACTTCCTTTGCCAAGTGGCTGCCGACCTTGTTACTCGCTACGATATCCAAGCTATCCACATGGATGACTACTTCTATCCTTATCCTATCGCAGGCGAAGAGTTCCCTGATTCAGCAGCATATGCCAACGACCCACGTGGCTTTGATAATATCGGTGACTGGCGTCGTGACAACGTGAACTTGGCTATCGAGGCTGTTCACAACACTATCAATAGTATCAAGCCAAACGTAGAGTTTGGTATCTCACCTTTCGGTATCTGGCGCAATATTGCCAACGACCCACGCGGTAGCGAGACCAATGGTTTGCAAAACTACGACCAACTGTATGCTGACATCCTCCTTTGGATGGAGAACGGTTGGATCGACTATGTAGTACCTCAACTCTACTGGGAGATTGGTAAGAAAGTGGCTGACTATGAGATCCTTGCACATTGGTGGGCAGAGCACGCTACCGAGACTTGCCGCGTGTATATCGGTATGGCTCCATTCCACTTGGGCGAAGAGAAAGGTGCAGCCGCATGGCGCGAGGGCAACGAAATCTGCCGTCAATTGCGTCTCAACCGCACTATTCCTGGTATCACAGGTGAGTGCTATTTCCGTGCATGCGACTTGATTGAGAACCGCTGCAACCTTACTGATAGCTTGAAGCAAGTATTCTATCCTACCTACGTTCCTGCTCCAAGAAAGTAATAGGAATTTATGCATTAACAAATAAGGACGATGGCAAACATCGTCCTTATTTATATTAACAAGCATAAGCAGCGCAATGAGAAATACAATGCTCGTATTCAGCAGATAAAAGAACTGGAGAGACAGGGCAAGGTATTTGTTATTCGTCCTTCGGAAGATAGACCTGTTAGCCGTCTGGAAAAAGATCCTGAAAAATTGAAAGCACTCCACGCCCTCGGCGTACAAGATGCGACAATGCAATGGCAAGCATTGAAAGAATATTTAGCGAAATAGTACAAAAATTTCTTTATTTCAAAAAAAAATACTACCTTTGTGCGGTAAATACGATTAGATAGACAAGAACTATATATTCAATTTTTAAAATGACCGACTTATGAATGATTTCTTTAAGACTAAAGGTGTCATGAGTATTGTAATCTTTTTGGTACTTGTGGTATGTTGCAGTATTTTCGTGCGTTGCACACGTGTAGATTCCTCTGAAGTAGGTATCAAGTTCAATAAACTCTCCTTGACCGAGCAAGGTACTTTGGATGCTACTCCTGTAACAGGTTACGTATTCTTCTGCCCGATTACAACCGATGTGTTTACTTATCCTATCTTCGTGCAACGCGTAGATTATCACCCATTTAATGTCAACACTAAAGATGCGGCTATCTTTGAGATGGATCCAACGATGGCGTACTATCTCAATCGCGATAAGGCAGTAGATGTATTCTTTAAGTATCGCCGCTCGCTTATCGACATTGAGGAAGGGTATATGCGTACGGTAATCTATGATGCATATCGTGTAGTGGCGAATAATTACACCTCTGACGAGCTGATGGCCAACCGAGCAAGTTTTGAGAGTGAGGTGCGTATCATGCTAGACTCGACTCTAACAGCCGAAGGTTTTATTGTAACAGAGTTTACATCGCAAATTACCCCTCCAGAGTCACTTCGCCAAATGATTGACGCAAAGAACGCTGCCGTACAAGCTGCATTGAAAGCCGAGAACGAGGTGAAGCAAGCCGAAGCGAATGCTAAGATTGCCATCGCCAAAGCCGAAGGTGAAGCGCAGGCCATGAAGATTAAAGCGGATGCAGAAGCATACTACAACCGCACTATCTCTGCGTCGTTGACCCACAATATCGTACTCGAAGATTGGATTGAGAAATGGGACGGCAAGATGCCACAAATCCAAGGCAGCAACAATATGATGCCGATGATTAATTTCGCCAAATGATAATATACAATGCGGCACGCCGCACAAAACGTTTAGAACTATTAAAAACAACATCGATGAAACGCGTATTTATTTCGTTGCTAACCTTCTTTTGTGTCATTGCGGCATGGGCACAAAATGATGATTTTGTTCAATACCAATTGGACAATGGTTTGACCGTGTATTTGTGGGAAGACCACGACCAACCTGATGTACAGGGTTGGACTGTTACCCGTGCGGGTGCGATAGATGAGCCAGCAGATGCGACGGGTTTGGCACACTATCTGGAGCATATGCTCTTCAAGGGTACCGACCGCATCGGCGCACTGGATTGGGAGAAAGAAAAACCGCTCTATGAGCAAATCATTGCCCTGTACGACACCCTCGCACTCACTACTGATGCGAAAGCGCGCGAGGCAGTGCAATTGCGCATCAACGAGGTATCACTCGAGGCTGCCAAATATGCGGCTACTGACGAGTTCTCCAACCTGATTCAGGGTATCGGTGGCGAAGGATTGAATGCCTTTACCGCATACGATGTGACTTGCTACATGAACTCTTTCCCTGCTTACCAGATGGAGCGTTGGCTCACGTTGTATGCCGACCGTTTGACCAACCCTGTGTTCCGCAGTTTCCAAGCCGAGTTGGAGAACGTGTTTGAGGAGTACAATATGTATCTCGACGATAACTCTACCCACTCGCGCAACTTCATCTTCGGCAAACTCTACGAGGGACATGCCTACGCACGCGATATCATTGGTTATGCAGAGGACTTGAAGAATCCTAAACTGCGCAAACTTATCGATTTCTACAACACATGGTATGTGCCTAATAATATGGCACTTATCTTGGTGGGCGACTTCGATATAGAAGCCACCAAACCATTGATTGAGAGGACCTTCGGCAAGTTGCAAGCGCGTCCATTGCCAGAGCGCACGAAGTATCCTACTACCGCATTCGCACAAGACGAACGCTACAGTGCGAAGCTCGGCTATATGCCAGAGTTGTATATCGCATACAATGGTGTACCAGTAGGAGATAAGGATGAGTTGCTGCTGGATTTCTTGGGCGAGATTCTCTCCAACTCCATGCAGATTGGTTTGTTGGACGAGCTCACTTTGGACAACAAACTCATGTACGCAGGCGCAGCCAATGATGTACGCCGTGACCAAGGTCGCTTCTTGGTGATAGCAGTGCCATACATGGATGCAGAGACACAGACTTATACTTCACTCAAAGAAACCGAAAAATTGGTTAATGAAGCGATCCAACAACTGGTGAGCGGCAATATCTCCGAGGAGTTGGTGGAGGCAGTTCGCCAGAACTTCTACCAAGAGTTCGACCGCACGATGGAATATCCAGAGATGAAGGTACAACTCTTGCAGAATGCGTTTACTTACCAACAGTCGATTGAGGAGATGTTGCAACTGAAGGAACGAGTGGCAGCTATCACGATGGATGACATCAAGCGCGTAGCTAAACAATACTTGGGTGCGCCTAAGAAAGTCTTTGAGATTGAGGAAGGTACACCTAAGAAAGATAAGTTGCCTAAGCCTAAGATCAAATCGCTGGAGTCTCCTAAGAGCGAATCGGTTTATTGCCAATACTTGGAGTCGATTCCTGCAGGCAAACTCACCCCAACCTTCATCGACTTCTCCGACATTGATCAAGACCTCTTCTACGAAGGCGTGAGCGTATATTGCACGCCAAACACCAAGAACCATATCTTCTCTCTCCGTCTCAAATATGGAGTGGGAACCTACGAGTTGCCATTCCTGGAGTACGCTGCTTCGCTGATGAATATGGCAGGTATCAAGGGTGCGCCAGGTATCAAACCAGCTGAGTTCCGTGCTAATTTGGCGAAGCTGGGCGGTAAGTGTAGCTATGCGGTGTCAGAAGACTATTTCTATGTGGATATTGAGGGCAACGAGGAGAATCTGGAGAAGATTGTGGAGATGGTCAATCTGCACATGATGTTCCCTAATTTCGATTCGGAGAATGATATGCTCATCAACAATATCAAGGGTCAAGAGTACTCTGCTCGCCAAGTGGAGCAACGCAATACCGACATTGTGGCGGATGCAGCCTTCGACTATGTACGCTATGGCGAAAACTCGCCTTATATCAAGCGCCCAACGCTGATGGAGGATGTGTTGCAAATGACTGCTGCTCAATTGGAAGGCGTATTGCACCAAGTGCAAAACTATGAGTTGGAGATTCACTACGCAGGTGCGTTGCCTGCTTTGGATGTGAAGAATGTCCTTTATAACAAGCTCTCGCTCAATAACAATGTGCGCCCAACCATGTCGCCAGTGGAGCGTCCGATGGTGCCAATCACAGAGAATAAGATTTACTTCTTGCCTGATGCCGAGATGCAACAAGCCAAGGTATATTTCCTCATTGATGGCGAGCCATACAATGCGAAGGAGGCGGTGAACTATATGGCATTCAACGAGTATTTTGGTGGCGGTTTCTCGGGTCTTGTGATGAACGAGATTCGTGAAAAACGCTCTATGGCATACAACGCATATGGGTATTTCTCTCGTCCGCCAAAACAAGGCCAGATGACCAAGTTCGTGGGTTATGTAGGTACACAGTCCGACAAGGTAACTGATGCGATAGATGTCTATATGAGTTTGTTGGATTCTATGCCACAATATCCTGAAACGATGGAGAATATCCGCACCGTATTGCGTCAATCGGTATTGTCTAACAAACCTACTTTCCGCAATAAGAGCCAACGCTTGACAGCCAATATGCTGATGGGTTATAAGGTGGACCCTGCCATGTTGCAAGTGCGTGATATTCAACGATTGACATTTGATAATGTGCTTTCGTTCTACCAATCGCGCATTCAAGGCAAACCTATCACTATCTTGATTATGGGCGATCCTAAACTCATCAACCAAAAGCAAATCCAAGCCAAACATGGCAAGATAACCAAACTGAATAAATCACGATTATTTAGTTATTAATCGCCACGAAATAGAACTTTATAAAAACGCCATTTATGCCACAAACATAGATGGCGTTTCGTTTGTATATTTAATCTAAATTGATGCATATTTATAACTATTTCGAAAAAAATGGCTAAAATGTTGTATATACGAAAAAAAAGTAGTACCTTTGTTGGCTCAATATGTGCACACGATGTGCGCGCATGTGATTTCTACTAGGTACGAAAATAAATAACAACAAGAAAAGATGAAAAAGATTTTAGCAAGTATCAGCATGATGATAATGCTGATGATGAATGTAGGTGCTGCAATAGCACAAACTAGCCAGTCACAACCTGTGGACAATTATGGTTTCTTGAACGCTCCTGATGGTACGACATGGACCTATACCGCTTCGTTTGAAAAGAAGAATGGCTACTACACTATGGTTACTTTGGCTGTCTATAACGACAGCAAGGCGCTAGTGGGTACAATCGTTGATTCGTTGAAGTTGGACTCAACGATGATAGCTATCAACCAAGCGGAAATCAATCCACTGGTGACCAAGCAGTTCTTCAATAGCGACACCAAGTACGAGCTCATGCTCTTCATGCATGCGCAGACCAAGAACTACGAGGGTAAATTCTTCAATCATGTGTTCTCAATCGCTGATGGCGAGACTGTGACCGAGCCTGTGGCAACCGTAGAAGGACGTCAGATCTATGCACAAAACACATCCGAGTTCAATGAGAACTACGTGATGATTTTTGCTCGCGACAGTGCTTCTACGACCAAGAACTACACACTCTGCTACGATATTCGTCGCAAAGCAGCATATGGAGATAAGGATGGTATTCGTCACACCTTCCGTGTGCCTTATGCGAATGTGGCCGCACTGACTGATTTGCAACCAATCTTTATGGTACAGAGTGGATACGACCAGTTCTATGTATTGCAACAATATGAGAAGCCATACTTTGATCCTAATACCCCGCTGGATCAAGATCCTGTGGTGAACCCAGACAACAACTTGGTTATCACCTATATCAACAAGATCTTTAAGACGGTTCATACCACAAAGATTCCTGTGACTCAAGATGAGAATCAAAAGTTGCTCTACACCTTCCCAATGCTAGGTGGATTGGAAGGAGCGAAGGATATTCTGCTGAACTTCGATGGTACGAAACCAGCATATGTGATCACGATGGAGAAATACAATTTGGAGTCAGATGGTTCGATCTCAAGCTTCTATCAATATGATGTAGATGGCAATCTGCTGAACACGATTGCAGAGAACAGTTTGGGTCGTATCAAGATGAGCCCTGTGGTGGGTCAAGAGGAGCAATGGATGTTTATGAAGGAGGAGTACGATGGTGAGTTCTTCTTCGTGGATCTACCTTCATGTACCCCACGCGCAGAGATTTCTGTATATTTGGAGGATGGTCGCACCATCTCTTCACAAATCGATCGTTATCCTAAGGGCGACAGCTATGAATATGCAGTAGCCTTGTTGCAAGGTAACAACGAGGCAGATGGTACAATCAGCCAAGACATAGCATGGCTCAATGCCGATGGAACATTCAACCGTTATGAGAACATCAACTTGGGTAACTATATCGAGGCAGCGCAAGTGAATATCACTGCTGATGCGCTCAACCCATGGGTGATGCATACAGACGATGCACGCGAGTATATGGTATTGGTAAAGCGTTACAACCCTAAGAATACCAGTGACAAAGAGACTGCATTCCTCGTTTGCAATACCAAAGGCGAGATCCTATTGGATTATGGCAAGAGCGAGGAGATGGGCGAGCTAAACATGGTATATCTAATGGATAAAGGTGCTAATCCAAGCATTATGTGCGTCTATCAAAAGAACGGCGCATTGACCATGCACTACACTCCACTTCCATTGAATAAAGCAGAATTGAAGGGCGCTGGTACTGCGCAAAATCCATATTTGCTAACATGCTCCAATGACTTCAAACTGATTGACAATAATCCATCTGCGCACTACGAGGTGGCGAATGACATCGACTTCTTGTCTATTCCATTTGAGGGTCCAAAGCGTGCGTTCTTGGGTAAATTAGACGGTAAAGGACACACCTTGAGCAATCTATGTTTGATGGGTGGTGGTCTGTTTAACGAGGTGAAAGACTCTGCAGAGATTACCAATATCCATTTTGATAACCCAATCCTGCTTCTTTCAGATAAGCATGTAGTTATGGCCGCGGGTGTGCTGGCGAATACAATGCAAGGTGGTGTAGATACCGCGGGTGTGGCATCACAAGCATTGCTGAACAATGTACATGTAACTAACCCAGTGATCAAAGCAGTAGGCTATAAGGAGATTGTAGGTGGTATCGTAGGTTATGCTGCGTTGAATATGGATGTGCACACCTGCTCTGTGACCGATGCTGATATCCTTGCTCCAGATGCACAAGTGGGTGGTATAGTAGGTAAATCACAAACCTATACCCAAATCCACGCTTGCTTGTTTACAGGTAAAGCAGAGGGTAAGGTAGTAGGTGGTATCACTAGCGAAGTGAGTGGTGGCGAACCAGTATATGATTGCCGCGTAGATGCTGATTTGTATAGTTCAAACACCATTGGTGGTATCGTAGGACACAGCGGTCGCTCAAAGATCTACAACAATATCGTCAGTGGTACACTCAACCTTGCGGACACCACCAAAGTGGGTAAAGTGGGTGGTATCTTGGGTCATGTAGATACTGATGCTACAGGTTCTTCTACCGAAATGTTGGCAGAGAACTGCTTGGTGGCACTGAGTGAGATCAACGTACCAGAGGGTAAGGATGTGATTGCTCACCGCGTGATAGGTTTCTCTAGTGGCGATGATTATGAGTATGATTGGGATAATGTAGATTGGGATAAACCACAATCTGAATGGCCTCGCGCTTATTTCGCACCAGAGAAGAACTTCAAAAACAACTATGTAGTATCTGACTTGGCTGCTTTGGACGCAACTGTGCAACTTACTGACACTACTACCGAAGGTGCAACCTTGGCATGGAGCGAAGTAACAGCAGAGTGGCTCGGAACACATGGCTATAAGCTGGGCGCAAGTGTGGATGCACCATGGGTGTTGGATGACGATGCATTGACTTTGTGGTTTGAGGAAGGCTCAACTACAGGTATTGAAGATATCCAAGGACCTTGTGGCGATGTGCTTGGTGGAGATAAGAACGCAAGCAAGAAGTTGATGATTGATGGTCAGTTGTATATTCTTCGTCACGACGGATTGTACAACGCCACGGGCGCGCGCGTGAAATAATAATAAGGTATCACCCATGTCGAGACAACTCGATATGGGTGGTATGGCTTAAAAAACAATAATTACGAAAATAAAGTTAAACCATTAAATTATTAATCTGTATGAAAAAGATTTTTACACTTTTCATGTCAGTTGTGGTAGCGATGAGTATGTTCGCTTTGCCACAAGCGAACTTGTCTGCTCAAAAGGCACAGGCAGGTTTTGAGAAAGCTAATGTGGAGACCCCACACAAAGCTAAATTAGAGAAGAAACACAGAGTGCAAGCGATGGCGCACGATTTTGTTCGTCCAGAAGCTACCAAGTCAGCCGCTAAACTTGCTCCTGCTAAACATGCTATGGCAGAAGGTCAAACCATCAACATGCCAATGTACTTTAGCGTAGGTCCTGAGTACTATGAGGAGTACGGCGATTGGTACATTGTACTTGAGAATGATGACTGGTGGATGTTGAAGCTTGACTGGTATGCACCTCAAGGCGAGAACAACGATGGTTATGTAGGTACTTTCACATTGGAAGATTTTGATTTGAACAACACCTATCTCATCGATCCTGATTATGAGTATGTAGATGTTGAGGACATTACTTTGGAAGATGCTAAAGTAAAAGTTGATGATGTTACTGCTCGTATTGAGGTGAAAGCAACTGTTTTGGGTAGCGATGGTAACACTTATGTAGTTACAGCAGACAAAGAAGTTGTTGAGGCAAAAGAGACTATCGAGATTGAGATCAACGATGCAAGCTACGCTTGGAATGCAGACGATGCTCTTGGCGTATTG
>JAZOVR010000070.1:0-1113 GCA_045658785.1 Paludibacteraceae bacterium
TTACATCTTTCTGCAACTCAATGCATTCTTTTAAAATTTCTGCTTGACGTCTCTTGTTATTATCGTTGTACATATCTACATTTTATTAAAATTAGTCCTATTTTCAAACACTCCCTCAAACAAACTCATTTCTCGCTTAGCAATACCTAATCTATTTGCTAATACTCTCCAATCCTTGACAGCCGTTATGACCTCGTTGATTATACCCTTGGCAACCTCAGGTGTGAGCATATACTCCTCGCAAGAAGCGAGCAGAATGGACAAATCGGCTTTATTAGTCTTGCTGTTAATTAGCAAACTTTGATGGTCATTCAGCGTTGGGTTCATATCGTATGCAGGCGATAGCGTCCAGCCTTTTGCAGTGAGCAGAAAACCGTGGTTGCGGAAATGGTCATCGCTGTTGCCTACACAGATATTGAATGCCACCCTGCGGAACAACTCTTGTAGGTTGGCATCCACATCAGTACAACCAGTCAAAATGAAATCAACAATATCCAAATAGCCATTGCCTGTTGTAGCATTGTCGCCGTCATTCAATCCAAGCAGCGTCATTGCGGATGCAAAGTGAATTCTTCTATCATCATCCGATCTGTCAAAGCGGCGGGAAAGCAGTGTATGATGCTTATCGTTAGTGGCAATAACCTTTGTTTCGGCTGCATTGATTCCTACGTTCTTGGCAAGCAGATGACAGAAATGTTCCCATAATCCTGCATCGTAGTCATCTTTCAATGATGGGAATTTCGCAACATATATACTGCGATCTGCATCCACTACATTTGCCTTTGGTCTTGCACCACCAAGCGAGGAACCAGGCTGCACAAGTTGTGCTATCCAGCGTTTCTCAGGGAGAATATTTGTATCCTCGCTTCGTTCTATCTCTTTACTTGCAGCAATCAATTCTCGCAAATCGGTCAAAGGAGGAATACGCAAAGTGTTATTGGTATTTATGAACTCTCCATCCGGCGTCTCCTTAAATCGAAACCCTCCCATACGAGAGTAGTCGTCAATACCTATCAAGAAGTCGAATGACGACAGACGACGAACAGGGCGGTTCTCTTCCTGTGCATGGATTTGCTCTCTACGAAGCAGAAGCGTGCGACCCCATCGATCTGG
>JAZOVR010000071.1:0-29684 GCA_045658785.1 Paludibacteraceae bacterium
AAAGACTTGGAATCAAGGTTTATATAATGTTTGATATTGTACTGGCATACAAATAGCTTGGAAACTTAGAATCATAAAAAGGATCATGACAAACACAAAAATCGGGGATTTCTGACAAAAATACAAAAAACATTTGCACAAACCAAATAAAAGCACTACCTATGCAGTCGTAATGACGAAAATAAGGAAATTCATAAAAATTCGTCAGTAGAGTAAGAATATTATGATATTACGTTCATGTCATAGACTGGTTATTAAAGCAATAAATTGCATAGTTCTCTCCTATTGACACCCTCACCAATAGCGGATATTCTTCGCCTAACTTCGGCACGCGAAAACTTTTTTCGAAAAAACACTCACGCGGGAAGCATAGTAAACACTACACTTCCCGCGTGTTGTATATACCACTTTATCCTCTAAAACAGCAAATATTTGGTACAAAAACACTAAAACGCTGAGTATTCAGCACCACTATAATATATAGAGGCGTAAGGAAAACGGAAAGATGAAAACACAAAGCCACCGTTATGATGCTACTAGGCAATAGATAGGCTACAGTGGTCACGAAGTGGTCGCGTAGCCCACGGGGAACTTGAGAGCAACCTAAAAGCGAAAGCCACCGAAAGCCCACAGATGTCCCAGAGATCTCCTATGGTGGTCCCCTAATCTACAGGCAACTTTTAAATCACAGAATCAGAAATACTCTCGCACCGCAAATTCATATTGACCAATAAAAATCTGTTTGAAAGCGTGCAGATTATTCTGCTCATAGAAAATCAACATCGCTTTCTTATAATCAATCGAATCTACCGAGCGGAAGGACAATGGGCAACATCCATTAGCAATCAACAAAGCGTTGCTGGCGATACGAGCTGTGCGTTTATTTCCATCCATAAATGGTTGAATATAACTCAATAACACCAACGCCAACAATGCTTTTTCAAACACATTGCTGCGACTATTGATAAGATTACATGTATCACGCATCGCTTCGCGAATCTGAAACTCATTATCCAAAGGACGATATTTAGTGCCTGTGATACCTACACGGCGATGGCGCAATCCTTTATCAACGGACAACTCTTTGGTCAGTAAAGTGTGAATATCTTCGATACTACCAATCGTCAATGTTTGTAAAAAATCGGGATTATCCAACACAAACCTTAGAGCATCCTTATGATTGAGCAACATGACAGCCTCCTCTTTTGTCTTACCATCTGCAGTTTTGCTCTCCCGCAACAAGCGTTCTGTCTCTAACAATGAATAGGTATTACCCTCTATCTGAGAGGATTTCCAACTCAAGTCAATACCCAAGCGCTCCATCTCACGGCGATACTCATTATCGCTCATCTCGCTGATATTATTGCGGAACTCCTCTTGCAAAGCATTCAATCTCTCCAACTCCTCCTCTGTGAATAAAGCCACTTGGGGCAGTTGATTGTTGATTAAATCAAAATTAAAACTGGTCTGTACTTGGCGTTCATCTACATCCTGTGCGAAATAGGTGTCCAACGATAGCGGCATCAGCAGATGGGCATAATTAGACAATCGGTAGCGAGTAGCACGCGCCTTGCCTTCTACAACAATATTTCCAGCCTCTATGTTAGATGCAATAAGGCGTTTGAGCGTCGCATCGCTCTCTTGAAAAGCGATTCCATTGCGAATTTCCTCTCGAGAAGAAAGAGGGTTATAGTGCAAAAATTGCAGTATTTCACGAGCTGTCTCCATAGTCATAATTATAAAATCGGTGCAAAATTACAAAAAATATTTGAATTATCGGCTCATTTTGCACCGAAAAATATCAAAAAACACACGTTTTTGAGCCGATTCTATAAAAAAGACCGCTCAATAGGCTCAAAAAAAGAAAAACATCGCTACTGACAATCCTCCCTAATCACCCCTTCTACTAACTTCTCCAAATCCTGCTGATAGTCCTCTTTCCAGGTGCTACGGATGGTGAGGATGGGCGAGATAATCTCGATGTTCTTCATCTGCTGCAGCATGCTGCATATCGATTTGCCTGCCGTGGGTGCCCAAGTGCCGTTTTCTACTACTCCTACCCTACGCGACTGGTAGCCCTTGATGCCCAACTTATACAAAAACGCATGCATGGGCGGAAAGACACCGCCGTCATAACTCGCTGCACACAGCACCATTGTGCCAAACCGAAAAGCTTGGCTCACTGCCTCCGACATATCCGAACGACACAGGTCTATTTCCCTGACCTCCATGCCCTTACTACGCAGTTGCTCTGCGATACAATGCGCCACCGCTGCTGTATTGCCATAGATAGAAGCATGTGCTACCAACACACCATCCGTCTCTACCTCGTAGCGGCTCCAAATATCATACAAGCGCAATGCTTCTACGACCTCGCTGCCTTTCAAGACACAGCCATGCAAAGGGGCTATGCGCTGAATATCAAATGTTTGAATCTTCGCCAAAGCCGCTGCCACTTGTGCGCCATACTTCCCGCAGATATTGATATAATACCTGCGTGCCTCGTCTTTCCAATGCGCCGCAAACGACGAATACACACCAAACGAGCCAAACGCATCGGCAGAGAAGAGTGTCTTATCTTCAAGCAAATAGGTCATCAGCACATCGGGCCAATGCACCATGGGTGTGCTAATGAAATGCAAAGTCAGTCCGCCTAAGTCCAAACAATCGCCCTGCTTCACCATGAGGGTATGTGCAGGTTGATAGCCAAACTGCTCCAAAAACTGTAGCGCAGCACGGCTGGCAACAATAGTGGCATGGGGATATTTCTCCAAGAACGCCCCTATTGAACCGCTATGGTCGGGTTCGGTGTGGTGAATAATCAGAAAATCGGGCGTGCGCTGGGACTGCTCAATTAGTTGAAGCCACTCCGCAGTCTTGCGCTTGTCCACGCTATCCATCACCGCCACTCGCTCACCCAGAAGTAGATAGCTATTGTAACACATGCCATTAGGCAGCGGGTACTCACTCTCAAAGAGGTCTAAGGTCGCATCATCGCAACCGATGTATTGAATTTTACAGCATAGTTTGTTAGTTATTGTATGCATAGTATATCCTATTTATATCCGTTATACAGAATACTATTCAAAATCCGTGCAAAACATGTATTCATCCTAATTTTAAGGTGGTCGTATTTGACTGCTTAAAAATTGTATCAATAAAAAAACTGCGCCAAACTAATGTGGCGCAGTTTTTAGAGGTATTCATCAGTAAGACTATCGAATCACTTTCTTAGTAACTCTTTGACCATTCTTCTCATATTGAATAAGGTACAAGCCATCTTCCAAACCATTGACATCTACTTGCTCTACATTGCGTTGCACCGAAACTGCTTGGCCACCCACAGTATAGATAGTTACATTGTATGGAGGTTGAATATCGGCAGGTGCTTCAGGCAAATAAATATTCTCAATAGCAGTATCAAAGACATAAGACGGACGCATAGTTGGCAAAATTTGCGGTGTACCAGTAAGAATCACCAATGCTCCTGGTGCCAACGAGATAGTAGTTTCTGTTTGTTCTTTCTGCTCGTAATAGTTATACCACTTACCTGCAGGAATAGTTACCGACTTAGTCTCTGTGGCACTAAAGTTACCAGCTACAAAAACATGTTCTCCCCATTGGATCGTGCGAACAACCCTGCCACCAGTAATATCAACTTTTGTAGGATTGCCTTCGAAGACTTCGGGCATCAGACGAGTACGGAGCTGAATAGCTTGTCCCACTTTGTGGAATGTCTTAGTACGCCAAGTATTCTCTGCCAGCCATGCCTCGGGACGCTTTTTAACTTGCATCTTATAGTTCTCGTTAGAAACATTAGCAATGCCGTAAGGGGCATTTCCACCATCATCTTTACCCCATTTACCATTTGCATTCTGCCACTTAGAGTAATCAAAGCCAAACTCAGCAAAATGATAGAACATTTGTGGTCCATTGAGCAGAGTAAGGAATGCCATGTTGAGAGGTACGCGCGCAATACGTGCTTTCTCGTTTGTCTTCAAATCAGCAAGACCAAACTGCTTAGCATGGAAGAAGGCACGCTCCTCGTCATGACTTTCACAATAAGTTACGTATCCATCACGGTTTGCATTGGCAAACGAAGAACTAGTGGACCCTTTTGCAGACTGATAGTAAGCTTCTGTGGTATTATCCCAGCAAAGCATACCCGCACTGATGAGTGCTTTGCGATCATTCTCACAATTATCTCCCCAGTGTTCAAGGATCATATATGCGTCTGGTTCAACAGCCTTGACCCCCTTCTCGTAGTAATCTTTGATATTTCTAACTGATGTTCCTGGCTGCGCGCCACACAGACCGTGGCTTAAGTCAAGGCGGAAACCATCCACTTTATATTCAGTGAGCCAATATTGCAAAGCACGTATAAACATCTGGTGCGCAGGTTCGAAATCGTGATTCCAATCCTCGTACACATTGTCTCCATGAGGGGCTTTGACATTGAACCAAGGGTTATATTTTAGGTCATCACCATAAGGATAAAGTTTGTTCATCGGATTGAGTCCTGTTGCATGGTTAAATACCATATCCAAGATGACTGCAATACCAAGTGCGTGACACGAATCTACAAAGGTCTTGAATTGCTCTGGCGTTCCATAAGCTTTATCCAACGCAAAATAGTGGTTGGGAGAGTATCCCCAGTTAAGATTTCCATCAAACTCTTGAATAGGCATCAACTCTATCGCATTGATACCCATGTCCTTATAATAAAATAGGCGATCCATCATACCCGCAATTGTGCGTTCTGCAGTATGGTCATAAACCCAAGTTTCATATATAACAAGGTTATTCTTATTCGGACGTTTGAAATTGAGTGTAGCATTAGACCATTGATATTTAGGTTTAGCTGTTTGAATGACAGTGACATATCCATCACCTTGGAGTGGATAACTCATCAAGGTAGGATCTACCTTTTTAGGTTCATATTGATCATCCTTGTGCAATACTTTCTCCGAATAAAGGTCTGAAATCTTTTTGATAGTGCCATCAGCACGCACAACGACATATTGCATAGCGTACTCTTGTTGCGGTGTCAATCCATTAATTTCCAACCAAAAATAGTTACCATCTTGCTTCATTTGGTATTTATTAGAGACTTTCCAATCATTGAAATCTCCAACTACAAATATGTGTTGAGCAGGAGTCAATTCCTGTGGCTTCATTACAAGAGCTTTATACTCTGCTTTCGCATCGCCAGACTGTGTGAATTCCAATACAGCATCGTCTGTTACCACAATATCTACTGTTTGGTTTTTGTTGCCATTCCAATCTGTACCGTTACGGAAGATGACATTTAGTTGCGAACAATACTCAGTAACGACATACCATTCGCCCTCTCTCTCAGGAATAACAACCTTACTATCACCACCTTCCACCCAGACATAAGCAGTGATAGTGTTGGTCCAGTGTGCAGGCAACTTTGCTTTTACAGTGATATTCTTGACCGTTTCATCTACTTTCTTACTAGCAGCAAAAGTGGATAAAGTGACTTTTGTAGGGTCGTTATCATCATAATAAATACCCATATCTATTCCCTCTGGACGTGGTGCTTGAGTAGGAGCCGAAACAACACATGTTTGTACCACAGCTTGCTTCATTTCATCTCCTTTGGTGGCAGTAAAGGTGAAAGTATAATCACCTACAGCAGTCAGAGTGGTAGTATAGTTTAATTCTGTTCCTTCTGCAGTAGCCACAGGCTCTCCGTTAAGCAAAAGCGATAATGCAGCAGGTTCTGTAGCAAGGCAATGAAGTGTCAATTGCTCATTGAGTTTAGAAATTTCCGGAAGATTACTTATGACAGAAACAGCTAACCCTGGTTCTAGTAAATCAACAAAAATATCTCCATTATCAGATGTCTTACCTTCCTTTGATCCGCTAGGACCATCATTAAAGACAAAACATAATTGAGTAATGGTTTTAGACTCATCTACACCATAATACCCATGGATAGAAGGAGTAATTTTTAATTCCCAATTTCCATCTGCATTCTTGGTCATCTTGTACTTATCCTCTCCACCACGCCATCCTGGCGCTTTTTGCCATGAAGTACCATCGTACGTCACACCCGTATGGGCATAACATTCAGTAGCATCACTCATACCACCATTTCCTTCATTAGGATTGTAAATGACAATTACCTCACCCGAATAATTTTGCTGAATAATAGATGGGATTGTTGTTACTTGTGCCGTTGCAGCGAGTGCAAAAACAGACAAGACTAATAAAACGATTTTTTTCATGTTGGGTTATTTTTGATAATTAAACTTTTTCCAATTAATCTGCAAAGGTAGTAAAAAATTTGGATATATGCAATATTTTGTGTACCTTTGTCGCAATATTTTATAGTTATGGCAAAAAAACGTGTACTGATAGGCATGTCAGGTGGTATAGACTCCACCGTAGCAGCCATCTTGCTTCTAGAGCAAGGATATGAATTAGTAGGAGCAACTTTCCGCACCTTTGATGTAAACACATGTCAAAACAAGGAGAAAGGATGCTGTTCAGAGGATAGTATCACAGAGGCTCAGCAAATGGCTGCAAGATTAGGGTTTGAGCACCATATCCTAGACTTTCGTAACACCTTTCGCAAACACGTGATTGATAATTTCGTGCAAGAGTACGCCTGCGGACGTACACCTAATCCCTGCGTGATGTGTAATTCGCACATCAAATGGGGTAAACTGATGGAAGCTGCGAACCAATTTGGTTGTGACTATATCGCTACTGGTCACTATGCACAGATTGTAAATTATCGTGGGCATTTTTATCTCAAGAATGCCGTAGATACTCAAAAGGATCAAACGTATTTTCTATGGATGCTGACAGAAGAAAATCTTCGTAAGACGATATTTCCACTAGGTGGTCTAACAAAAACAGAAGTGAGACAAATTGCTTTGGAACATGGGTTTGAAAAATTGAGTAAAAAAGCAGAAAGTCAAGACATTTGTTTCATTCCCAACAATGATTATCATAGTTTTCTGCAGCAACAGGGAGTACAAGTACAGCCTGGAGAATATATTGACGCCGATGGAAAAGTACTTGGGATGCATCAAGGATATTGCTACTATACCATCGGGCAACGCAAAGGATTAGGAATTGCATTGGGAAGCCCAAAATTCGTAACTAAAATTGATGCAATCCATAATCGTGTTACACTCGGCGAACGCGAAGACCTATTAACTTGCGAAGCCACAGTTGAGCAAGTTCGTCTACGCGACACTGCATGGCTACGAAATTCGCCAGAGGTAGAAGCACGTATTCGCTACAAATCACCTGCTGTACATGCGGTTATCAACCATTCACTGAGCAACTCCGAACTTACAATTCATTTTACATCTCCTGTCTGGGGAGTGACACCTGGTCAATCATTAGTACTCTACAAGGATGGTTTGGTGATTGGTGGTGGAATAATAAAATAGAGTGTGTTCTCAAAGAACACACTCTATTTTTTAGTTTATACCACCGTGATGTTTATCCTCCACAACGGCTATAGCCACACTCACGGCAGTGCATACATCCTTCTTCAAAAATCAATGCATTACCACAGTTAGGGCATGATTGACCTTGAACTACTGTACCGTCTTGGATATACTTTTTAAGCGCACGCTCTACACCCACTTTCCAAGAGTTGATGGACTCTGAATCCATTTGCAGCGAACTAATCATTTTGATTACCTGGTCAATAGGCATACCATAACGCAAGACACCAGAGATGAGTTTTGCATAATTCCAGAACTCCTTATCAAACTTATAGCTCAATCCCTCCATAGTCGTTTTGAAACCACGAGAGTTGACAAATTGGAAGTCATAGCGTTTGGTACCGTCCTCTTGTACTACACGGATAATCTTACCTTTGGTCACAGACTTAGGTAGCAAGATTCCCTCTTCGTCGTCCGCAAGACCTGTAAAGATTTCGTAAGGAATACCATCTTTGAGACCTACAAAGGCAATCCATTTGTCCTTATTGTTTTGGAAACGAACCACATCACACTCCAACTCCGCAGGACGGATACGCACCTTATTATCGAAACAAACACAGTTCTTCTCCTCCTTCTTGCTTTCTTCCTTTTTCTTCTTCTCCTTTATGCCCTCCAAGACACCTGTACGTGAGCCATCACGATATACGGTACAGCCTTTACAGCCTGAGCGCCAAGCTTCTTCGTAGAGCTGACCTACCAGCTCCTCGCTCACATCGTTAGGTAAGTTGATAGTCACAGAGATGGAGTGATCCACCCACTTTTGAATAGCACCTTGCATATGTACTTTCTCCAACCAATCTACATCGTTAGCAGTAGCTTTATAATAAGGAGACTTTTGTACTAGTTCGTCAATCTCAGCCGTCGTATAACGATGAGCAGGATCATAGGTATAGCCATTGGCATTCATCCATGTGATGAACTTGTGGTGGAATACCACATATTCCTCAAAGCTATCACCTACTTCATCTACGAGATCCACATGCACATTCTTATCATTTGGATTCACCTTGCGGCGACGGCGATATACAGGTTGAAATACAGGCTCAATACCGCTAGTTGTTTGAGTCATGATACTGGTCGTACCAGTAGGAGCAATGGTCAAGCAGGCGATATTACGGCGACCATGTTTTACCATCAATTCATAGAGCTCAGCATCAGCTTCTTTCAAGCGTTGGATATATGGATTATTCTCCTCTCGTTTTGCGTCATAGACCTTGAATGCACCACGTTCTTGAGCCATTACAACACTGCTGCGATATGCAGCCAAAGCCAGTGTCTTATGTACCTCTACTGAAAATGCAGTAGCTTCTGGAGTTCCATAACGAAGACCTAAAGCTGCCAACATATCGCCCTCTGCGGTTGTACCCACACCTGTACGACGACCTTGCGTAGTCTTCGCCAATATCTTCTCCCAGAGTTCGCGCTCTGTACGCTTGATCTCTTCAGACTCAGGATCTGAATTCACCTTCGCCAAAATCTTCTCAATCTTCTCTACCTCAAGGTCAATAATATCATCCATCATGCGTTGAGCTACAGCCACATGTTTCTTGAAGAGTTCGAAGTCAAACTCTGCCTCTGCTGTAAACGGATTCTTCACATAGCTATAGAGGTTCACTGCCAACAAGCGGCAACTATCATATGGACATAATGGAATCTCACCACAAGGGTTAGTACTTACGGTCTTATAACCGAGATCAGCATAACAATCTGGTACAGACTCTTTGGTAATAGTATCCCAGAATAGTACACCTGGCTCGGCAGATTTCCACGCATTGTGAATCACCTTTTTCCACAACTTAGCAGCATCTACTTCCTTGGTATATACAGGCTCATCAGAATCAATAGGATACTGTTGCGTGTACACCTTACCCTCGATGGCTGCTTGCATAAAATCATCGTGCATCTTCACCGACACATTCGCTCCAGTCACCTTCCCCTGCTCCATCTTAGCATCGATGAATGCCTCACTATCAGGGTGCTTCACACTTACACTCAACATCAATGCACCACGGCGACCATCTTGCGCTACCTCACGAGTAGAGTTGCTATAACGCTCCATAAATGGCACCAAACCAGTAGAGGTCAAGGCAGAGTTTTTAACAGGACTACCGTGAGGACGGATATGACTCAAGTCATGACCTACACCACCACGACGCTTCATCAATTGTACTTGCTCCTCGTCGATTTGGATAATAGCACCATAACTATCTGCACTACCATCTTGACCAATCACAAAGCAGTTACTCAAACTAGCCACCTGAAAATCGTTGCCAATACCAGTCATAGGACTACCTGCTGGTACAATATACTTAAAGTCGCGCAACAACTCAAACAACTCCGCCTCCGACATAGGATTAGCATACTTCTGCTCAATACGCGCAATTTCCCCTGCAAGACGATGATGCATATCGTCTGGGGTTTCTTCATAAAGGTTACCATATGAGTCTTTCAGCGCGTACTTTGTACTCCATACACGTGCTGCTAACTCGTCACCTTTGAAATACTCCACAGAAGCCAACTCTGCTTCTTTTTGGGTAAAAGTCTTTTTCTCCATGATATATAATTAGTTATATTTTTTCCTGTCTAGATTTGTCTAAAAACAAGTACAAAATCGGTTGCAAAGGTACAACATATTTATGATATGTGCAAATTTTTCATCACAAAAAGTTTTCAACAACAATATAAAGTTACCCAAAATAAAAATACAAGCCACTAATAATTAGCAACTTGCATTTTTTATCAACACAAAAAGTTTTCCAAAAAGAAAAAGTTTTCAACAACCTATGTTGTCTATTTTCGAAATCATCGCATTACAGCAGGTTATCCCATTTTCATCTACCTGCTGATATTGAACTGCGTTTTCTGTCTTCAAAAATCGAGTATACATAATATCTCCTTGATACAACTCTTTCACATAATTGATATCCAGTCTGAAAGGTTTTTGATTATCAAATGCCTGCATCGCATTTACCATCCACTCAAGGTATTTACAAGAGTTACAATGGCGGTTATAATCTACATCAGAATATTGTATTTCATGTAGTATTTCGCCCGTTTGTAATGCCATCGCGTCACTCTCCAAATCATCTAGCACGATAGGTTTAAAGCGGGGTGCACGTGCCATATTTAACACATCACCATCTACTGATCCATTAAATATATCATGATCAAAAATATTCACAATCTCACGCGTTTCAAGATTCAGCACAGCCCAAACTGATTTTGCACATCCAATTAGTAACTCAGATCCATCTTCCTGGGGCTTATAAATGCGAAAATCACGTACTGACAACATATGAGCATTACGCTCTATCCAGGTCTCTACAACCATCTCCTCACCATGCTTGGGCAAATAGAGCATTTCCATGTTCATATGTGTGATAATCCATGTATAATTCATCGGTAACAATGCAGGAATACCTATCCCCATTGCATCTGCCACCTTACCTGCCACATTAAGCAGATAGTTCTCCATTGAATAAAGACGCAGACGGCGTGTCGCATCTACATCTTGATAAGGAACAATAATCTTATGTCTATATTTCATACTATATCAATTATAATTCTACCACAGTAATTCCCGCCCCTCCACGATCAGGATCACCATCATGAAAGGTTAACTCCCCTGATTTTAGGCGACGCATACTCTTCTGACGTTCAACAAGATAATCTCTTACCAACTGCTTAAGAGTCCCTGTACCTGTACCATGAAGGATAGTTACCACTTCGGCATTTACCATCAAAGCATCATCGATATAGGCAATAACTGTTTCCAATGCTTCATCGACACGCATACCGCGAATATCCAATTCGCGAGAAAAAGACAGTTTCTTCTTTCTTAATTCGTCTGCTATATTGCTAGAAAGGAGGTGAGCAGCACCAGCAAGTGTACGTCCTGATAAAGTTTTAACTATTGGCGATGGCGCTTCTTGGATAAGTTTCGCAGGATTATTGGTAAGTATCTTAAGATCACGAAGATCGTGAAGTACTTTATTGTTAGACCGCTTTGCAACTCGCTCGCTTTGCTGTTGGATTGCTTGGCTGTTGGATTGCTTGGCTGTCAGACCATTAGCCTTAACTTTCGTCTTTAAGTTCTCCACTTTTTGTCGGGCAGCTTGGGTAGCTTTCTTCTCAGCTTTTGCCTCCTTGATTTCGCGAATTGTACGCTCTATAGTAGCATTACTTTTGCGCAAAAGATCTGCTGCTTCTGCATTAGCTTCCTCAAGTATAGCTCGTTTTTTAGCTTTGATACCAGCCATTTGCTCTTCATAGTGGGCAATCCTCTCTTCAAGATGTTTTTCACGCTGGCGGATGTTCTGGCGCTTATTCTCCCAATAGCGTTTGTCACGAGCTATATCTTGCAAATGCTTATCATAGTCAATATATTCCTCTCCTACAATATCAGTAGCACGCTTGATTATACTCTCTGGCAAACCGATCTGGCGAGCTATCTCTACTGCAAAACTACTACCCGCCTGACCGACAGAGAGCTGAAAAAGAGGTTTGAGTTGTCCACGATCATATAGCATTGCACCGTTAACAATCCCCTCAGTACGCTCTGCTAAGTGCTTAAGATTGCCATAATGGGTGGTTATTACACCATAGGCCTTTTGCTCATTAAGTTGTGAGAGAACGGCTTCTGCTATAGCACCACCTATCATAGGCTCTGTACCAGTACCAAACTCATCTATTAATAATAAAGTATGCGCATCTGCAAAGCGTACAAAATACTTCATATTACGCAAATGAGATGAATAAGTAGAGAGGTCATCTTCTATAGACTGTTCATCACCGATATCAATCAGCAATTGTTCGAAGAATCCCATTCGACTAGCTTCATTCATAGGCACTGGTAAACCACATTGCATCATATACTGCAATATCGCCACAGTCTTGAGACAAACCGATTTACCACCAGCATTAGGACCACTTATGACTAACAGTCTATTATCTGTAAGGCGAATAGAAAGTGGCACTACCGCCTTAGCATGACGACGGAAATTAAGAAGCAACACTGGATGATAAGCCTCATGCCAATCAATCAAAGGTTGCCTACTCACTTCTGGAACGATGGCATTAATATCTATTGCAAAGAGTGCCTTTGCACGAAGAAAATCCACCTCACCAAGATAGGTCTCAATCTCCAAAATATGTGGTATCTCTGGTCGTAATTGAGCAGTTATTTCCAACAAGATACGCATGCGTTCACGACGTTCTTCTCCCTCTAATTCACGTATACGATTGTTAGCTTCCACCACCTGCTGAGGCTCAATAAAAACTGTCTTTCCTGTTGCAGATTCATCATGCACTATACCTCCAATCTTGCGTTTATAAGCAGGAGGAACAGGTAGCACCAACCTACCCTCACGCATAGTAGGAACAGCATCTTTATCCAGTATTCCATCAGCTTGTGCTTGACGAAGAATGGCATTCAACGCGCGACTAACAGAACCCTGTGATGCTGCAATCTCCTTGCGAATACGAGCTAATTGAGGTGAAGCATTATCACGCATCTTTCCATAGCGATCTAGTATTGCATCAATAGAAGTGACAATAGGAGAGAGAGAGGAAATGCTACGTGAAAAATCGGAAGTCAACGTAGGATATTTCACTTCATCAAGAGTCGCAAAGAAACGCTCGAGTTGGACTGCATAGTCTAGCATCTTACGCAACGAAAATAATTCGGCTTCATCCATAAAGAGTCCCTCTATGCGAATACGCAAAAGGGCCTCACGAAGGTCATAGATTTCTCCTTGAGGAAAAGCTAGTGCAGGATCATTCAATACACCCATCATCTCACACACACGGGCCAATAGTCCACAGACTACGTCATAATGTGTCTGCCACAACATAGAATCCACCCGTTCTTTTCCCAAAGTGGATGTACAACATGCTTTCAAGCCATCTCGAATAACTTGAAAATCAATCTTCTGCTCTAAGTTTTGTGGATAAATCACTCCTTATGGGGATATGTAATGACAATATCAAACTCCATAGATGGAGGATTGATACTTTCATCTAATTCATAATAAAAGTCACTTCTCGTAAAGTAAAATTCTGCCCACCCTATACCATAGGTAAAATCAATCGTTTCCGTAAAACTCTCCCATGAGTTATCGACAGCAAAATACTCTTTATGAAAGACGTAAGGTAGGATATTTTTTCGCGCACGATAATAGTCTAATCGATCAGATACCAGATATGCTTTCACTGCACCATAATCAAACACATGCTTTGTAAGTTCTGGTAGTTGATCTACATAAGCACAAAAATAGTTATTATTTGGCTCATTGCTATAGTACCAGTCCAACGAATCAACATACACAGAAATCGTTTCCATACGGACTATTTCATTGTCACTACTACAACTTGCCAGCAGAAAAATGGACATCAAAGGAAAACAAAACTTCTTCATTACAATGTTATTTTAGCAAATTCGCTGCAAAGGTACGTTTTTTTTTGCATATATCAAAAAATTATAGTAATTTTGCAGCGTTAATTCTACAAATCATGAAGAAAATCCTTTTCTCAATATCTTTATTTCTTGCTGCGATATTAGCACAAGGACAAAGTCAAAATCCCACATACGTGGCCTATATCAACCAGTATCGTGATATGGCTATTGAGCAACAGCGCAAACACAAGGTGCCTGCCGCCATCACGATGGCACAAGGCATTTTGGAGTCAGCAGCAGGAACCTCTGAACTCGCTACACAGGCCAACAATCACTTTGGTATCAAATGCACTTCCGATTGGATAGGAAGAAGCATCAACAAGGACGATGACAAAGCCAACGAATGTTTCCGACGCTATGCTGAAGTGAGCGATTCATACGAGGATCACTCTCTTTTCCTTTTACGCAAACGATATGAGAGCTTATTCGCCTTGCCTATAGGCGACTACAAGGCTTGGGCACATGGCTTAAAAGCATGCGGGTACGCTACCGACCCTAAATACCCAGAGAAACTCATCAACTTGATCGAAACATACAACTTGCAAGCACTCACCTTCGACGAAAACTTAAAAGCCGCTGGATTTGTCAGTGATGCTGATACCACTTGGGCTGACACGCAAGAGAACAATGTCATACAGGACAACGAGTATCAATATCCTGCCATGGAGGATCTACAGCTCTACAACGACCATCCCTCAGGTTACCGCAATGGTGTACGCTACGTTGTCGCATCACCAGGCGAGACTTTTGCTTCATTAGCCCATTACCTTAACATGAGTGAACGAACACTACGCAAATACAACGATGCGCTAGACATACGAGATCTCCGACCTGGAGACATAGTATATGTCTATCCTAAGAAAAATAAAGCAGTTCGCAAGCACACCTACTACTATTTCAAGCCTGGAGATACTGCATGGGAAATCGCACAGAAATATGCAATCAAACTAAAGAGCCTCTACAAGCTCAATGGCATTCCATACGGTACAGAACTCACCACACAACAACGCCTACTACTCCGATAAGATGCCAACACACAAAGCTGAATCTATAGGCACATTGCTCTCAGAATTCTTTCGCGGAACAGCCGCAGAGACTACTTTCCTCGAACGCAAAATCCCCACACTCTGGACACAGGTGCTTGGGAAATCAGTTGCGCAATTTACTGGAGAGATAGAAGTCAAAAACGGAACGCTTTTCGTACACATACATTCGGCAGCACTACGACAGCAGCTTTTTGAGCAACGATATACCATCATCCGAAAGCTCAACGAAGCTGCTAATGCAAAGGTACTCACCGACATTAGACTATTGGGCTAAACATGGATAATCTTAGCGTAGAAGAACTCGCATTACAACGCAAACGCTATGCACATCTCTCTGATGAGCAATGGCGTTTTATGTTGCAACAGATCGATGGTCGCCAGCGAACACAAGATAAATTGCCCACTTTTGCTTTAATGGATGACTGGTGGTATCCAGTGCGACTTTCATGCGAACAATGTTCAAGCGAAGTTGCTGCCCGCTACAAAGCCCAACTCATTGCACAATATTTTCCTTTGGAGCAGAGTATGACTGGAGTAATTACCGATCTCACAGGAGGATATGGAGTGGATATCTATTTTATGAGCGAGCATGCTAACCAAGCACATTACGTAGAGCGGAACGAAGAACTGTGCAGAATTGCCACACACAACTTCCGTCACACACGTCCCCAGCTAAAGATTCACCATACCGATGCGCTAAGTTTCCTTAACCAGATGTCACCATCTGATGTCATCTACATCGATCCTGCCAGACGCGATCAACATGGTGGAAAAGTATTTCGATTAGAAGATTGCGAACCCAACGTTATAGACATTCTCCCCCTCCTATCTGCCAAATCTAAATTGCTGATGATCAAGCTCAGTCCAATGCTGGACATCACGCAAGCATTACACTCACTATCTGGACAATGGGATGTGCATATAGTCGCCATCAAAAACGAAGTAAAAGAAGTGTTGTTATTATCCAAAACAGACAACACGACACCCATGATACACGCTGTTAATATCACCCCCTCGAACACCTACAGCTTCACCTTTACGCAGGAAGAAGAGAAACACGCACAACTTCCTCCTTACTCCCCACTCATCTCACCTTATATATATATATACGAACCCAACGTTGCCATCCTCAAAGCGGGAGCTTATAAATTAGTTGCACAGCGGTATGGACTTACAAAGATGGCACAACACACTCATCTCTATTTCTCAGAGCAACTTATAGAGAATTTCCCTGGGCGTATATGGCAAATCATTGATATCAATCCGAAACAGTTAAGGGACATCCGTGCCAACATCTTAACACGCAATTATCCTATTACTCCCGACCAGTTGCGCAAAAAATCCAAAATAAAAGATAGCGATACCCATACTCTTATCGGCGCCCGTCTTGGAGATAAACCCACCCTATTTTTATGCAAGAAGATATGACCCGACTTTTAGGAAAAACATTAACCGAACTACAAAGCATTGCGCAAGAAGTGGGATTACCTCGCTTTGCGGGTAAGCAATTGGCGGAGTGGATATATGTTCGCCGTGCTACTTCATTCGATGAGATGACCAATATCTCGTTAAAAGGACGCGAAGCGCTCAAAGCTCGCTATTCCATTGGACGTACCGCACCAATAGCAGAAGCCATATCCAAAGACGGCACCAAGAAATACCTATTCGCCATTAATGCCGATGAGGCAATGAGGCAAGAGGCAAGGTACATCGAATCCGTCTATATCCCCGATGATGATCGCGCTACGTTGTGCGTGAGCACGCAAGCGGGCTGCAAGATGGGGTGCAAATTCTGTATGACAGGTACCTTGGGCTTCCATGGCCATCTTACAGCAACCGACATCTTAAACCAGATTTTCTCTATCCCCGATTCGGATAAACTGACGAATATCGTCTATATGGGTGAGGGTGAACCCATGGATAATCTAGACAATGTACTACGCTCATTGGAGATCATGACAAATGCATGGGGATGCGCGTGGTCACCCAAACGCATTACTGTATCTTCCGTGGGAATCAACAAGGGAATCAAGCGATTTATTGAGGAGTGCGATTGCCATTTAGCCATATCACTACACAACCCTTTCGCAATTGAGCGTCAGGAAGTTATGCCAATTGAAAAAATCAATCATCTGAGCGACGTCATTGCCCTTCTGAAGCAATATGATTGGTCGCACCAACGCCGTGTAAGTTTCGAATATATCTGTTGGAGCGGTGTAAATGACACACCTAAACATGCCAACGAATTGCTGAGACTTCTGAAGGGTCTTGACTGCCGTATCAACCTCATTCGCTTCCATGCTGGGGTGGACAAATCTTTCACCAACAGCGATGAACGCCAGATGGAATGGCTTCGCGACTACTTGACGGGACATGGCATTACCACCACGATCCGCCGCAGTCGCGGCGAAGACATCCTAGCCGCATGTGGTATGTTGGTCAACGCGCTGCAGAAGTAGCATTCTTTCCCCTCACCACGCCACTAGCATTCACTTATTGCGCTGATGATGCGCTGATGATGCGCTGTAGATACATTATCGCAAATACAATGGCACAGTATTTGCTATATGAGGGCAAGGGCAAGTAAAAAGCTCTTGCCTTTGTTTATAAACCATCAAACCAAACCAACTATGACAACTGGAACCAAGATGCTACTCGCTCTCTTAGGCGGAGCAGTAGTGGGAGCAACAGCAGCGTTGATGTTTGCTCCAAAGAGCGGCAGGGAACTGCGCGCAGAGATCGCGGCTATCGCTCGCGAGAAGTACAAAAACATGAACATGGATGAGATCTCTCATCTCGTGGACAAAGTGATGAAACGCATCAAGAACGGTCTGTGTAACTGCCAATGCAAAGCCGACATTGAAGCCGCAGTAGAAGATGCTGCCAAGAAGTAAACCACGCGCAGAGGACAACTGTTCCTCTGCGCTATTTACAATTTCACCATTTACAACTATGAAAGATTTTTACAATCAGTTAGTGTCTGATACTCAGGCATATCTGAAAACGCAATACCAATTGCTGCAACTGCGCAGTATTGAGCAAACAAGTCAGTTGTTGGGGCTTATTATTACACTGTTCGCCATGACGGCTATCGTAGTCATTGGACTGATATTTTTGGCTATTGCTTTGGCTGCATGGCTCGAACAGTGGCTACCTATGTGGGCTTCGTATCTTGTCATCTCAGGGGCGATGTTGCTGATTGCGTCAGGGGTTTTGTGGGGCAGAAGATTGTGGTTCGTTCGCCCGATAGAGAAGCACCTCGGCGAAGTCGTATTGGATAATCCGCAACCGCTAAAGAAACAAAAGCAATCGCTTGAAAACCAATCTGCTATGCAACGCGAGCTACTCGAACGCGACATCGCAGAAATCCGCCGCGACTGGTCACAAGTGCAACACCTGTTTTCGCTCTTGCGGGATATACTTTCGCCGAAGGTGTGAGATGTTTCCCGCGTGAGAGTGTTTTTCTTCCAGTTATTTCAGTTTGTCTCGCTTCATGCGTTCGCGCATGTCTGCAGCGATAGTGAATAGGGCATCGCCGCTAGAGTTAAGTGCGGTCTCCACAGAATCTTGCACTACGCCTATGATGAAGCCCACCGCTACCACCTGCATGGCGATATCATTCGAGATACCAAAAAGCGAACATGCCATCGGAATCAGCAATAACGATCCGCCTGCTACGCCAGAAGCACCACAAGCACCCAATGTGGCAACAATACTAAGCAACAATGCACTACCAAACGATGCCTCAATACCCAAGGTGTGGCAAGTGGCGAGCGTCATCACGGTAATAGTGATAGCAGCACCGTCCATATTGATGATACTGCCGAGTGGAATACTGACAGAATAGAAATCTTCGTCTATTCCCATGCGTTTGCATAGTGCCATATTCACAGGGATATTAGCCGCAGAGGAGCGAGTAAAAAAGGCACTTATAGCACTTTCTTTGAGGCATTGCCACACCAGCGGATAAGGGTTGCGGCGAAGCATGCATCCCACAATAATAGGATTGAGCACTAACGACACAAGTACCATACAGCCCACTAATAGCAAGAGGAGTTTGCCGTATGTGGTAAAGATCTCTAATCCGCTTGTAGATACAGAGGCATACACCAAACCGAGAATACCAAATGGTGCATACTGGATAATCCATCCCACCACTTTCGAGACAGCTTCTGCCCAATGGTGTAGGCTGCTAATCGTCTGTTCGCTGGCAACAACCTTCAGGGCTAAACCGATGACTACAGCCCAGAAGAGGATACTTAGATAATTGGCATTGGCTATTGCTGTGATAGGGTTGCTCATGATCCCATTCAGAAAATTTCGGAAGACATCGCTGAGCTGCCCAGGTGCGGTGCCTGTTGCACTTTCCACATTTACCAATGCGATATTCACTGGAAAAAGGAAACTGCCTACTACTGCTATTACCGCTGCCATGAGTGTAGTGAGCATATAGAGCAAGATGATGGTGCGGAAGCGGCTGCCTATGCTGTTGCGTGCAGTAGCTACGGACGACATCACCAATATGGCCACCAGCACGGGTGCCATAGCCTTGAGCGCACCTACAAACAAGTCACCTAATATAGCAATGATACTGTGACCTGGTATCGTAAGAGCGAGTACCGCACCGATGATGATACCGATTAAAATACGCAGCATGAGGTTGCTTTTTTGCCATGCTTGTAGGATAGACTGGAGGGTAATAGTGATTTTTGACATGATAGGTCGTTAATAAAATATCATTTGATATGTTTGTATTCTTGAATTTTGTTGCCTATTATATCCAATACTTTGGAGAAAAGCCATGCCAGAATGAAATAGACAATGGCTACCAAAATCAATGGGAAGAATGCGTCGAAAGTGCGTGAGCGAATGATATCTCCTGCCTGTGTAAGGTCTGCCACAGCGATATATCCTACAATAGAGGTCGTCTTAACCAAGGATATTACTTCGCCTTTGTAACTAGGCATAATCAGTCGTAATGCTTGAGGCAGTACTATGTATATAAAGGTCTGTGCTTTGGTAAATCCCAATGCCACACCTGCCTCTGTTTGAGCATGAGGAATATTCTCAATGGAGTGCCTGAAAATCTCGCTGGCGTATGCAGCAAAGTTCATGGAGAAAGTGATAATGGACACAATCACTGCACTCATGCCTGATTGTGCTAATACCACATAGAACATCAGCAATAGGAATACCAACACGGGGGTACCTTGCATGACATTAATATACACTTTTGCTATGGAACGCAGCGTGAGAGATGGACTCATACTCATCCAACAAACGATAATGGCGAGTAGCGTACCTAAGAGGATAGAGAATAGCGATATCCATGCGGTAATTTTGAGACCATCAACAATCAATAGGTACCGATTTTCTTCTATGAGATTTTGGTAGAAAGTCTTTTTTAGCGATTGAAAGAAAGTTTCATTGGTTTCTTCTGCCGTATCAGCCACTTCGGCATCAGTAACTGCTACCACTGAGGAGCAAAGGAAATACGTGTCGCTGAAGATAACATTCTTGGCACGCTCTTCGCTATAATTGATGCTGCATACTGCCGCATCACAGCGTTTGCTGACAACAGCAGGTAGTACGCCCGAGAAGTCCATATCCCACCACTCTATAGGGCGATTGATGTGCTGAGCAAACAGTGTCATTATTTCCACTTCTAAACCAGCTAACTTGCCATCTTTGATAAACACAAGCGGTGCGCTACATGAGGTGGTGGCTACACGAAGCGGCTCTCCTACAGTAGGCAATGGTATGTCGCTCATGTGAGAGGTTTGTCCGTGTTCGATCCATTTTTCGTATAGTTGATCATAGGTTCCATCTGCCTTGAGTTGTTGAATGAATACATTGAACGCATCGCGCAATGCTTCACTTTCAGGATGGAAGATTGCACCTACATCCGCTGTCATATAGGGTTCTTTCAAGATACGGATTCCGCTGATGCTCTGCATGTGGAACTTCAATGTGTGTTCATCAAATAGGGCAGCATCGCAGCGGTGTGTCTGTAGGCTTTGCAGCAAGCCGATCTCATCATCGATGTACATGACATGCATATCAGGGAACTCTTTAGACAGAGCTTCTTCATATACTACGCCTGTGATCACACCTACTCGGCTAGTGCTCAAATCGCGTATTGACTCTCGTTGATCGATCTTCTTCTCTTGCTCTGTGGCAGAATGCTTGGCTGAGCATGCTGTCAGCAGTATTAGGCATATGTATGCTAATGTAAGTAAGTATTTTCTTGTTTTCATCATTGTTACAATTAGAGTTCCTTTTCTAAAGTGAGCACATTTTTTCCATCAATGCGTTCGTATTTTACTTCGTTCATAATTTTGCGAATAAGAAAGATTCCCAATCCTCCAATCTGTCTATCATCGGCAGATAGCGTGATGTCAGCATCAGGTGCCTGTGTAGGATCAAAGGCTTTGCCAGAGTCTGTAAGGATAAATATCAATTTACCTTCCTGCTCTTTGGCTGTGAGGTGGATGTATTCGTGCTCCTCCTTGGGATAAGCATACATTATGACATTCGTGACAGCCTCTTCTAAGACCAGATTGAGATTCATCACCGTCTTCATAGGTAATGCGAAAGCTTCTCCTACTTCTTCGATAAAAGAGTGCAGGCGATTGATTTCTCCTATATTGTTCTTTAAAGCGAGTGTAAGTTCCATATTACTTCTTCTCTTTTAGGGTCTTGTCTTTTAGGGTCAAGCAGATACGCAATTGTCCAGTGTCTTCAGTATGTTGGTATTCAATATTCTGACAGAGTCCTTGGATAATCATCATCGCCAAATCATCGATATTCTCGTCGTTCTCCAACACCTGTTCTACACCTTGTGGCATGGTGAGTTCGAGGGAAACCTTCTCTCCCTTTTCAGAATAGCGCAATGCTAATTCCACGTCTCCCTTATCTAGTGGCACTACCTTCAGCACTTCTTCTACCAGCAACTGCACATTGAATTGTTTTTTCTCGGACAAGAAATACTTTTGGCAGAAGCCTATCAAACCGCCTTGCAGTTCGTAGAGGTCGTATTGTGCCGAATGGATAGTATAACGATAGTCGCGTATGCGGTTGATAAAGACGCGTGTACGTTCCTGCAGAGGGTTGCCGAATATCTGTTCGGGTGTTCCATCTTCGTAGATGATACCTTGATCCATATAGAAGATGCGCGTACTCACATCGCGTGCAAATCGCATCTCGTGTGTCACGATGATCATCGTCATTCCCTGTTGAGCCAATGTTTTGATTACACCCAATACCTCACTTACCATCGTAGGGTCAAGGGCAGATGTGGGCTCATCAAATAGGATAATCTCAGGGTCCATAGCCAGACAACGCGCAATAGCCACACGCTGTTTCTGACCACCCGAGAGTTGTGACGGCATTGCATCGGCTTTCTCTACCAAACCGACCATCGCCAAGAGTTCTAAACCGCGTTTCTTGGCTTCTTCCTTACTCTTACCCAACAATCGGATAGGAGCCAAACAGAGATTGTCGATGATGGATAAATGCTCAAAAAGGTTGAAGCTTTGGAACACCATACCCATCTTTTGGCGAATCTTGGTGATGTCTGTTTTAGGCGAGGTAATATCTTCGCCATTCACAAGAATCTGACCGCCAGTAGGTGTTTCCAGCATATTCAAACATCTGAGAAAAGTACTCTTACCAGTACCAGAGGGGCCAATGATAGAAATCACTTCGCCACGCTTGATGGTTGTATTCACATCGCGCAGCACTTGTAGCCCGTTGGAGTATTGTTTTTGTAAGTGTGTAACTTGTATCATATTATTTGTTACTTTTTTATCTTAATTAAATTTCCGTACTTTTATAGCGTATAGCGAGCATGGTAATATCATCGAATTGTGGTGCTTCACCCACGAACTTATCCACATCTTTCTTCACCTCTGCGCAAATGGTTTCTGGTGTAGCATCTTTGTAGATATCCAATACTTTTTGCAATCGCTCTTCACCGTAGAGTTCCTCGTTGAGGTTGGTTGCCTCGGTCACACCATCGGTATAGAGATAGATAGCATCTCCAGGAGCGAGTGTCAATTCGTTCTTGCGATAGCGTACACCCTCCATACCAGCCAATACAAAGCCAGCACGCGACTTGAGGTACTCGTATGTGCCATCTGCATGTCTTACCAATGGTGGGTTATGACCAGCATTAGCAAATTGCACTTGCCCCGTCTTCGTGTTTAAGATTCCCAACCATGCGGTCACGAACATACCCGCATCGTTACCCTCGCAGAGCTTGGCATTGGCATGGGTAAACACCTGTTCTACACTCAGTCCCGACTCGGCAAAACTCTTAATAAAAGTCTTGGCTGTCATCATAAACATAGCAGCAGGAATACCTTTGCCAGAAACATCTGCCATGAGGAAAGCAAGATTCTCATCGTCCACAAAATAGAAGTCGTAGAAGTCGCCTCCCACCTCTTTGGCGGTATGCATGGAGGCAAATATCTCAAATTCTTTTCGTTCTGGATAGGGCGGAAAGACGGAAGGAAGGGCTGCGTGCTGAATAGCTTTGGCAAAAGCCAACTCGGCATCGATACGCTCTTCTGCCTCCTTGATATAGCGTTTTAGGGTATCTACTGTGGCGTTGATATCGTTGGATAATGCATCAAACTCCTCGTGCGAGCGCACATTCACCACCGTTTCCAAATTGCCATCAGTAATGGCAGATAGAGCATGATTGACTTGGTGCAGATTCTTCACTATCAATCGACGCACCAATAGGAAGATCATCACAAACAACAGACCAAAGATAAGGATTTGCATCACTGTCATTACTTTCAGCGACACATTGCGCGACACCATAGCCTCGCTATATGGATAGACGGCTATAACCTTATACCCTTCTATCTCATTGTGCATACAGAAACAGCGTTGGAGGGTACCATCTATATAGATTCCCTCTTCAAACATCTCATCCTTGCCTATCGTGGTCAAGTCCTTGGTCATGGCCGTGACGATAGTCACTGGCTGGTTTTTGTTGTTGGCTCGATCGCTAATGATACGCCATACGCTATCCGTAACAATCAAAAATCCACTCTCACCCACATGGCGATTCTTCACCACCTCATTTATCGCTACTTCTATTGCTCGGTAGTAAGCTTCCTCATCATACCCCACTTGAATAAATCCACCAGCAGCCAAAGTTACTCCTGCGTATTTGCGGGATTTTTGCGCATCAAATCCTATCGGTTGGAAACGCTGCACATACTCGGTTATAGCACCTAATAGCGCCCAGAACTCGGAAGCTTGTACGCCGCCTCTGCCTATATCATAGCCCACAAAATCAGCATTGCTACTAGCTAGAATAACACCTGTAGAGGAAAAATAGTTGATCTCCGTCACATTGTATTTCTCCAACATGCCTGTTAGCAGTTCTGATGTTATTTTGTCTGCATTGTTCACTTCTGTGGCAACTGCTCTGGTGAGTATCAGCAGATTCTTATCCGTAACATCCATGATGTCATGACGCACATCTTTGATGTATATATTTAGCAGATTATTTGCACTATCGGTGAATAATTTGGTCTGATATTGCCCTAGGAAGACCAAGGTCACAATAAAAGCGATGCCTACTATCAATAGCAACCACTGTTGAAACGAAGTGGATATTTTTTTCAGTTTATTGCTCATATCACTCCTCCTTTTCAATGCGAATATATGGGTCGGTATATCCATAGTTATCTATCTCTTTCCTAACAGCGCTTGTCTCGTTTGCCCCAGCTACTATCGACACCCCGTTTAGGTGCAAGTCATTGGAGAACAACTTCACACTCTTAGGGTTATGTTGCATATCGCTTATGGTGAACACTCCACCAGTTATCTCCGCTTTCGTCACCAATCGGCATACGCCGTCCGCGAAGTAGTCCAATGCTTGCGCTAGCACCTCACCACCTGCGATATGCGTGAACTTAGCATTGATCGCATCATCCAAACCATAGACGCTGACCTTACCGCCATTGATGGTCAATTGCCCAGAGGTGATCAGTCCCACAGCCATCAACTGTGAGTCGTCGGGATTAATATGGATATTACCTCCATTGATTTCCAGTTCACTCACACTATACAATCCGTAGGAGATAGGCGAAAAGGAGGCGGTGTAATGTATCGCAATATCTCCGCCGTTGATAATCATCTTATCTTGTGTCCACAAAGCTACGCCCATGAAACTTGCCACCTCCTCATCTGCTGTTTTGATATAGGTATCTATCTTGCCTGACTCGATGAGCAAAGTGTCCGCTTTGAAGCAACTAGCACGAGCACCTACTGCGAGACTCCCCTCGCCAGTGACGCTAAGATTTCTAGTAGCGATGGCATTCACAGGAGCGTTGTTGCCCAAGCCTATTTTGTTATCTCCTTCTAGTTTAATAGTCAGATTTGGAATATTTGACACAACAACAGCATCTGCATCTGGGTCGATGGTTTCTGTGATATTGGCATTAGTTAGAACAAGAGTACCCGACTCTCGATCACCTTCGTAGCGCACTGCGCCATCGCCGAGGATATCGGATTGGTTGCGCGTAGTGACTTTCACGCCACCCACCCACAACTCGTAGATCTGGTAGTGCTTGTCATACTTATTACACGCAAAAAACATCGTTGCTAGCAAGAGCATTGCCCAACAACGAGTGATTATATGTATTTTTCGGTTCATTATTATTCGATATTCAGAATATCCACGAAACCAGTCATCTCAAATACTTCGTTGATGGTTTCATTGACATTTTTGATCAGCATATCCCCTTGCTTATTCATGGTCTTTTGCGCTTGCAATATCACGCGCAATCCTGCAGAAGAGATATAATCCAATGCAGCAAAATCCATTACCAAGTTGGCTACACCGTCCAAACTCTCTTTGAGACACGCCTCCAACTCGGGAGCGGTAACGGTGTCCAAACGACCAATGATTTTCAAGGTAAGCTCTGTACCATTGAGTGCTTTTTCGATTTCCATATGTTATCTTATATTATTTTGCGTGCAAAGGTACTAATTTTATTCAAAATATGCAAGAAAAATGCACGATTTGGTACGTTTTTTTTGTTTGGTAGGTGTAGGAATTAGGGATGTTAGTAGTTTTTTTATAAATTTCTTGGTAGTATGCATTTTTTGTAGTAACTTTGCACCGTTAAACTCCATGAAAATAGATATGATGAAATCAGTTCGTTTTATTCCGTTGGTATTGCTGTGTGTGCTAACAGCATGCCATAGCAATACATCTTCTTGTTCGAGTGCTTCTCCTGTGGCAGAATGGAACCCTGCTACCCAAATCTTGATGCATACACCAGGTGAGGAATTGTTTAATGGTGCTATCAATCCGTTGGCAGCATTGTTTGAGTATTATTTTGATGTGGATTCGGCGGCTATAGAGCATAAGAATTACATAGCGATGCTTGAGGCAAATGGCATAGAGGTGATGACCGTGTTGGAAATCTTACAACAAACTCCTATAGAGGCACTTCGCGATTATGTGAGCCGTATCTTGCAGTACGAAAGCGATATTGATGAATCGGATCATCTGGCTGTAAGTGATAGCTATCGCAAGGAAACGATCGCGCAGATGTCGCGAAATGATCTTATCCGTTGTATCCTGCTGCAACCTACTGTTCGACTGACGGCTACAGACATCAATACGGGCGTGGAGGCGCAATACCTGCAATCGCCATTGTTCAATCTGTATTTCACGCGTGACCAAAGTATCTCTACTCCCAAGGGGCAGATTATCTGCAATATGAACTCTGCTCAGCGAAGCAAGGAGACGGATCTGATAGCCTTCTGCTACGAACAGATGGGTATGAAGCCTATTCTTCGTATTACAGGTGATGGTCGTTTAGAAGGTGGAGATTATATCCCAGCCGGTACGCGAGCGTTCATAGGTTGTGGTATGCGCACCAATATAGAGGGCATTGAGCAGATTATGCTTGCCGATGGCTTTGGTCATGATACGGTGGTAGTAGTGAAGGATCGGAAATGGTGGCAGATGCAGATGCACCTTGATACTTATTTCAATATCATTGACCGCGATCTGTGCACATTGGTGGAAAGTAGATTGCATGCCACGGACCAAGACCCTGAGTGGGTGACGGTGGATGTGTACACACGCGCAGAAGATGGCATATCCTATCGCTTGGATCAGGCAGATATTCCATTGGTAGCCTATCTACAAGGCATCGGCTTTAGTATCATACCTATTAGTGAGGAAGATGAGTTGCACTATGCCAACAACTACCTGACTATCGCTCCACGCCATATTATGGCAGTGGCTAATCAATCCAACACCCTTATTCAGGCGTTTGAACAACATGGCGTAAAAGTAGAATGGATACCCCTTGAGAACCTAATTAAAGGTTACGGAGCAGCCCATTGTATGACGCAGGTGATTCGTCGTAAGCGGATGTAGTATATATTTGGTTGCAAAGGTAGTAAAAAAAATCGCATATGCACAAGGGCTATGCGATTTTTTGTTTGGTTGTGTCCTCTTTGAGGAGGTTGTGTCTTGCATGCAAGAGGTTGTGTCACTTTGTGAGCTTACCGCTGCGTAGCAGCCATCACCCACGCTCTGCGTGCACTACTTCGCCAACGGCGACATTACCGCACGAAGTGCCATAACTGCTCGCGTGCGAGCCGATTACTTCTTAGAGAGAGAGAGGATGACGGTGAAAGTCTCGAAGGTAGCCATGAACTCCTTCTCCAATTCTGCTATTTGTGCTTCGGTGAGTTTCAATCCCTCTTGCTCTTTCTCTACCAAGTCCACCATACCGCCTAACCAAGCTGCTTGCTTTGGAATAATGATAAAGAGGCGGTCGCCATCCTCGTCTGGGAAAGAAGTTGCATTTACCTTATAGGTGTCGCTGCCCTCGTAGAGGTTGAAAGTGAGGCTGTTACCGTCCAAAGTATAGTTCTTGGTCTTTGCCTCGCCGTCCATAGTGTGGTTGAGTATGCCATCCGCAGCGAAGGTCGCATCGGCAAAGAACTTCTTCATTACATCAATAATACGATCGCCGTGCATTGCGTCCACAGGGATAGAGTTTTGACCTTGGAAAGTAACGCCTTCTGGGAGTTGCAACGCAGTCTTGCCCTCAGCAGCAACTACGCGAACAACAGAGTTGAGGTAAGAATAATTACCCTTAATATCAAATTGCTCTTGAACGCGGTAGTGAACTTTCTCATTGAGCGTAGAGGTACCAGAATTAATACCATCCTTATGTACCAACCTTTCTTTTGTTAATTCAATGTTACTTGATATTTCAATTGTAGAGCCATCTGCATTTTTGTACAATTCAACAAGTTTATTTCCGTTGAGACTATATGTTCCGTTTATTTCAATCCATCCGTGATCTTTATCCCAACCAACAACATTTTTTGTTCCATTTGCTTGGTAATTTAAGAACATACTTGCCTCTGGTGTAAAGTTAAACCACTTACCTACAATAAGTTGTGGGTAGTCGGCGTAGTTGTCTGGTTGCTCTGGTTGTTCTGGTTTGTTTTGGTCGCAACCTACGAAAGCGAATGCCATTGCGATAATGGCTAAAAATGTTAGCTTTTTCATAAGATTTTTTGTTTTGTTCGTTCCGCTTACAAAACGTTACATGTCGCAAGGCGACGTTTCATGCCTTTGGCGTTTCATGCGCTAAAGCGCGTTACATGCTTTGCGTTAGTTCTTTTTTGCAAGTTAGCGAGGTTAATAATTGATTTGTTTGTTAATTGTTTGCATATAAAACAACACCAACTATGCTGTCTGGTGGACGAGCATAGTTGGTGTTTTATAAGTGAAATAGGCGCGATTTGCGCGGTTATTTATGGCGTTTTGGCGTTACCCCCCCTACTGATTTATAAGCCAATACGCAGCAGATATTGGAGCCAGAAGCAAGGAACCAAGAGTAAAGACTAATATGTTTTGGAGAGAGGAGCACTGTTTATAATTATGAATTATGAATTTTGAATTAGGAGGGATGAGTTATAAGTTGTTTTATTGGGTTAGACAATTTTTGATATAACTCTCAATTTCTTGAGCAGATACATTATATATAGGTTCTAGCAAATGGAAATTGGCATCTTGCGCAAATAACTCGCCTCTTGTGAGCATAGACAAAAGGTTCTTACTCTTGAGACGATGGCGTGAGTATTGCAACGCATGATTCATCAATTCATGAATGTCGATACCCGTTTGCAAAATAGAATAGATGTCGTAGTAATCACGGAAATTACTTCTGCGAAGCATTACTACCATTTTCATCGCACCAATCGCCATCACATCAGCCAATTTGATATTGCCTTGATAGATGACTTCGTTTTGTACTGGGGAGTATTTATCGCATGCATAAAAAGAGAATTTTACTCCCGCAACACGAAACTCCACATGGTCAAAATCGTAAATATCTCTGCGCTCAATCTCTCCGATAGTGGATAACTCTTTTTCTATCACATCCCAAGCGACCTCCATCTTTTCATCCTTAGATGTGCGCCATTTTTGAAAATCCAAATCCTCGCTTTGGCGTGTGTGCAGTTGCAATGACAAGGCAGTGCCTCCGACTAACCAATATGGGCGGATACACTCTAATTGTGCTACTGCATCGATAATCTTACCTGTATGTGGAGCTAAACCTATCATTTAAACTTTTGATTGAAACGGCGTGTTGCCATAGATTTTACATATTGGTCGGGGCGTTT
>JAZOVR010000072.1:0-6543 GCA_045658785.1 Paludibacteraceae bacterium
AAGGGTCGTTACACTGACATCGGGTCTTAGTGCAGCAGCCTCTTCGGGTGCTACGGTATCGTGTCCGTATTACAATGCGATGCTCGGTGCAGGTTGGGCGTGTCTCTCATCTACCAACCAGCGAGGTGTAACGGCGGGCTGGACAACCAACGAGATTACCATCACCAACGATGCGGTACTCAACTTCGAGACCTTCAAGTGTGCCATCAAGGATACCGATACCTCGGCGGGTAATGCATCGGCCAATAAGGTTGTGTGCGACATTATCTCGTTTACCGATATGTCAGATCCTATTATCGTGGACTTGGTGAGCCAGAAGGGATTTACCATCAAGAACAACGGTAACGATGTTGATGCAACGGCTGTTCTCTACCGCAATGGTGAGGAATTGGATGACGATGGCACGGCATACACCTACACTTGGAAGCTTTGGAACTCGGCGGGTACAACCGTTGTTAAGACCTACACTGGTAAGAGCATCACAGTAGCCAAGACCGATGTTACAGGCAAGGGTGTTCTAATGTGCGAAGTCTCAAAATAACACAACATACACACATCTTTCTTGCGTCGGGGGGAGGATTTTATTACCTACCGCTGATTTTTTGCCCTATACTTTCATAAAGTGGAAGTATGGCACAAACGCTGATTGCCCGAGGTCAGGCAACAATCACAATACAGAAGGATGGTTACACGATAACCCAATCACTCGGAGAGTATATTTTCCCCGCAGATCAGAGCGGAAAGATTCTCTCTGCAGTATCCGTTACATCTACAATCTCAGTAACCCTCGGTGATAGTGCCTTCACCAATTTTACTATTGGCACCATCACCAAGCCAACGGGATTCTCATCCATTTCAGTCAATAATACCAATAAGACCGTAACTTTTGCTGTTGCGGCCAACACGACTACGCTTGCCGACCACGGTAAGGTGGAGATTCCTATTGTCATTTCTGGCACTACCTACAAACTTACCTTCGTATGGTCTAAAGCCAAGAAGGGAGATACTGGTGCGGCGGGTGTAGATGCCAATCTTCTCGATTGGGTTAAGGAGTGGAATACGGGCAAGACGCTTATCAATAGCAATACCGTCATCACTCCCAAACTCTTTGCGGGAGTCAAGAATAGCGATGGCACCATTTCAGGCATCGCCATTGGCTCATTTGCATTAAGCACTAAGACCTCTTCGGGAACTATTACCACCGAAACCGTGAATGGCATTTATGGCTTCAAGGATGGCTACAAGACCTTCTATGTGGACAATAGTGGCAATGCACAGTTGGGCTATGGCAATGAGTACATCAAGTATAACGCATCTACGGGCAAGATTGAGTTCGGCTCGGCAGTGAGTATGCAATGGGTAGGTGCAACCTACATCGACAAAGATGGTATCTTCACAGGTACGCTCTCTGCCGATACTGTCAGTGCTATCGATATTGCTGCCTCACAGATTACTTCGGGTAAGATTTCTGCTACATATATCAATACAGACGAACTCAAATCAACACTTATCACGGCATCGAATATCAATGCTCTAACCCTTACCACAACCAAAGGAACGATTGGCGGGTGGAAGATTGACAGCGATAGCATCTATCGTGGCACAAAGAAGAATACCGCCGCCACCTATACTGCTGCATCAGGCTCGATGACTATTGGCTCTACAGGTATTCGTGGCTATAAGTGGCGTTTGGAATCTACGGGTGCGGGTGCTGTGGCCGGTGGCAATATCTCGTGGGATGCAAGTGGTAATGTAACCTTTGCCAATGCTGTATCTCTTAACTGGACCGAGCCTATCGGTGAGATTACCGATGCTTTGGGTGGCGATGAATTCCCCAAGTTGACTAAGATTACCGCAGATGGTATCTATACTGGCAGTATTACCGCCTCGCAGATTACTGCAGGTACTATCTCTGCTGAACGTATTGCCGCAGGAAGCATTGCCGCTGAAAAACTTGATGCCGCAAGCATTAAGAGCGACATCATCAATACTACTTACATCAATGGTCTGGAGTGTACCTTCACAAAGGGCAAAATTGGTAATTGGACCATCGCAACGAATAAAATCTACAACTCTCAGATTTCGCTCGACGCTGCCAATAAGCGTATTGTAGTCTATGCTTCTAACGCAACGGCTACCAGCGGTCATAGGGTTCAACTCTACTACAACAGCAACTCCGACTTTGGCTTCTGGGCTACCGACTCGGCAGGAACTTGTGTTGTATCGCTTGGATCATCTAACAAGATTGCTGGCTGGGCTATAACCTCTTCTGCTATCAGCAAGGGTAATGTGTCGCTCGGCAGTGATGGTTCTATCACAAATGGGACAAAGTGGAAACTCAATAACGATGGCTCAGGTCAGATTGCAGCGGGAAATATCTCGTGGAACGCTGCGGGAACGGTTACATTCTCCGCAGCAGTTGCTCTGAACTGGCAGAATGACATTGAGACAGCAAAGACAACAAACTTTGGATACCGATATTATCAAAAGATAACCATCAATGGAGATGCAGATACCTATTATCCCGTAGTCTTCAAAGGTGGCGACCAAAACTTCAAACGCGATATATTGATTCGCCGTTCCTATGGTGAGCAAGCTCCTTCAAGTTGGCACACCTCTACTCACAAAGGCGGTCTTGTGCTTCTGCTGAAGTCCAACTTCGGTGGCTGGGGAGGCATTGAGTACTCGTGGGATATTTACGAGCTATCGGAAGCCTACTGCAATATGTTTGCAGGAGCGGCATTCTGCGGTAACTATTGTATGTTTGCAGTGTTCTTGCGAGGCGGTGGCGACACGGGTGCAGTGTATCACATATACTCAAATCAACCCATTGAGAGCAGTTATATGAGCCCTTCGCCTATACCTGCAGCACCACATATTACATACGATAGTGATTTGATATTCCAGAGCGGTAGCACCCTCGCTTATGCTCCTGCTCCGAGAACATATACAACAGCTGTACAGGAAGAGATTCGTCGTAAACGCTTTATTGGGTTGGCACAGAGTACTGATTCCACGCTCGCGGCACATCCTTTGACTTATATCAGTTCAACGGGTATCTACACGGGAACTCTTACCGCCAATCAGGTAAACGCTGTAAGTATCAATGCTTCAAGCATCAAGGCAGGAACACTCTCGGCAGACCGAATTGCTGCGGGTAGTATTACTGCTGCAAAACTCGATGCGGCAAGTATCAAGAGTGACATTATCAATACGAGCTACATCAATGGCTTGGAGTGTACTTTTACGAAGGGAACTATTGGAGGTTGGACTATCGCTTCAAATAAAATCAGCCACTCTCAGATTGCGCTCGATGCTACAAACAAGCGTATTGCTGTATTCAGCACCACAGGTTCAGCTACTAGTGGTCAGCGAGTACAGTTGTACTACAACAGCAATAGTGATTTTGGATTCCTTGCTGTAAATAGTTCAGGCTCTACAATTGCATCGTTTGGCTCATCTAATAAGGTTGCTGGATGGGCAATTACAGCTACAACTATCAGTAAGGGCAATGTATCTCTTGGCAGTGATGGTTCTATTGCTAATGGGGCAAAATGGAAACTCAATAACGATGGTTCAGGTCAGATAGCATCAGGTAATATCTCGTGGAATGCTGCTGGTTTGGTGACATTTGGTGCGTCAGTAACCATTCAATGGACTACGGGCATTACCACTGCAAAGGAGCTTGCCTCGGCAATGGCCTTTGGCAAGATGTTGTACAGAGATCCTACCTTCACGAAGGGTAACAACTCAATGGGTATCTATAATAACTCCAGCAGTGGAATGGTTACTCACACTCGAATTGCTGACTCAACCGCACCTAATGATAGCGGCTATGTTATCCAAATACAAACCACCGGTGCGGCGACTCCCAATAATGGAGGTTTCTATTTTGGCACTATGTGCAGTAATCGTAAGGTCTTTATTGCCCGAATTATTGCTAAGATTCCGGTCGGACACAATTTGCTATTTGGCTCTAATAGCATCGGTACGGGAGGCACCAGCCGTTGGCTTACGGCAAATGCAGGTACAGGAGATTGGTGTGAGTACATCTACAAGGTTGTGTGTGGAACCTCAAACTTCTCAACTACACACTACTACTACCTCGATGGTACGCAAGGAACATCCGATGCGCCCGTGGTTTGGCAGGTAGCCTACGCTACGGTCTTTGACCTTACCTCTGCAGAGAAGTACACCACAACCATAGATGCTAACGGTGTTTATACGGGTACTGTCAAGGCTAATCAAGTCATCGTGGATAGTGCTTTGGTTGTTGGTGGTAGCACTTACAATGGCAGTATCTCTGTGCGAGATGCAAGCAACAATGTTAAAGTTACACTGGACCGTACTGGTATCACAGCTACTGCTGGAAAGATTGGCGGTTGGGCACTCGGTTCAAGTGCACTTACTGCCTCGTCACCAAGTTCAGGACATCGTATTATGATGACTAGTACGGGTTACATCTATCACGATAATCCTAACACGGGCATAGACTATTGGGGATTGAAGTCTGATGGCTCTGCAACATTCGGAACTAACAAGATAAAATTTAATGCAGACGGCTCAGGCTCTGTTGCTAATGGTAACTTCGCCTGGGATGTAGATGGTAATATTACAGCCCAGAAGGGAACATTCAAAGATGTTGAGGTTATTGGAACGGTCAGAAACCCATTTATCCTCAATGATAGCAGTATCTACATCGGTATGGAAGATCCTCAGATGAACTTCAATAAGTATGACCATGTGGTGGCTATTCGAGGTTCGTGGGACGAGGATATACCTTTGCCTTGGACATTGGAACATAGTGGCCGAAGAGTTTGTCTGGTGAACTACAAATGGGGCTCAAATACTACCGTGGGTACAATGAGTATCACCGCTCCCAGTGGAAAATACTTCTATGAGGACGGTATCTCTAAATCGACTATCACCTTCTCTCGTGAGTTGGTTGAATTGTTGGGTTATGGCGATAATTCTACCTTCTTTGGGTGGATTGTGGTAAATCGCCTCGACCTGATGACCTCGAAGAAATATGGTAAGAATATGAAGTTCCTTGCACAGGGAACAGTTACCGTGTCATCTACGAGCAGTTATTCGGTCAAGTACCAAACCTTTGATGGCAGTTCGATAACCGTATCACGATTGGGCAAAGGTCAATATCGCATCTATATGTCGAGCAGTTGGAATATGTCGGGATATTATCAGGTCTTCCTAAGCGGCATCTACTCGGCTGTGGAGAGCACTCCGATTTACGCCACATTGAAGGCTTTATATAGCTACTATTTCGATGTCTACACTGCCGATGACAGCAGTACAAACGATGGTTCATTCAACTTTTTGGTGGTTTCTACGGGAGATTGGAAATAATTTTTCCTCTCCCATAACCCCAAACATTAAAACCTCTCTATACTTTAAGAAACAGGAGATATGAAAGTAACAAGCACAATCATTACAAAGGTGGCAGAGGCTACCACAGAGAATGGCTCCTATAATTTGGAGTACAGTATTACAGACGGAATCTTGGAGCGTGTTCAGACAACAGCTTTCAAGCCTTCTACTAATGAGCAGCGAATTGCTGTTGGCAGTATCTACTACGACCGTGGTAGCGTAACCATCAATATGCCGTTCAGTAGCGATATGTCGAAGTATGTGGCTGATGCTACACGACAGATTGAGAGCATTCTTTCGGAAGTGGCAACAATCGCAGCAGAAGTTGAGTAATCACATTAAACAGTAACAATATGGAACTATCAATTAAAGACAGACTTTACCTGCCAACATTCTTGCCTGCGAAAGGCAATTTCAAAGATTTCAACCTCAAAAAGGAGATTCTTCGTAAGATTGCCATCAGCGATGATGAGCGCAAAGAGATTAACTTCCGTGAGAACCAGGAGGACAACCGACTTGAGTGGGATGTAGAGAAGGAGACGCCGCTGATTGTAGATTTCTCAAAGGACGAGATGGAGTATCTCCGTCGTGCGTGCGAGAAGATCTCCGACGAGGAGTTGCCTGACGATATGTGGGCAACGGTTGAAGCAGTGTACAATGAAATGAATTGTGCAGAATAATATTATCCCGGGATTAAAACAATGGCGACTACTTTGATAAGCAGTCGCCAACTCTATTTTTCAATGATTAGTTATTGAAATATCTCATCTTTTGCATATCCTTTGATGGTTTTACGTTGCTCTAAAAGGAAAAAGACAAAATGTATCGCAAGACCAATGCCCCAAGAAATAGCTGTAATAGCCATAGCTCGTAGGGTTTCTGTATTCCAACCCCAATAATATGCTCCATAACCAATGCCAATACACAAAATGTAGGTAACAAAATGGTATCTGAAACCAATATCGTGAACCTCGTTTTCTACGGCATCCTTCTTCCCGAAATACCAGCCTAAGAGATACATTAGCCCTCCATATACAATAGAACAAGATACTGTTCCAAATAAACTATTCACTCCGATACATAAGTTTAGAGCATATCGGAATAATACGGTCAAGAATAGTGCACTAATTGCAAACTGTCCCAATCTGATTGTCAATG
>JAZOVR010000073.1:0-13092 GCA_045658785.1 Paludibacteraceae bacterium
CCGTCTCTACTGACAGAATTGTACCTGCATCCAGATTGGGGAAAAGAAAAGACTGATGCTTATTATTCCGAATGGGATAGAATGGAGAACGGGCAACTGGATGAAGGGGATTTCAAAAACCTGTTTATGACTTCCGATGCCATTATACATGATTGTGGCTCATTCTCCATTGAGTACCATTATAGCTTGAAGCCTGCGATGTATGTCTCTCAAAATCTCAAAGCATATACAGATACACTTTCTGAATTTGGGCGTAGGGCTGTCAATCTGCACTACATAGCAACCTGCGAGGAAGACATATGTCGCTTTATCGAACATCAAGTGCTTGATGGTGATGACCCAATGCTCCCTGAACGTCAGGAATTTTATGACAAGTACCTCTTACCCCCCAATGATAAAAGTGTAGTAGAGAACACAATAGCAGATATCTTGCATTCATTGGGGCGGAAATAATGCTCCTTATTCCTCCTTATGGGAAATCATAGCTAAAGCATCGCGTAATTGTGTGCTGCTTGTCCCTTGTGTGTAAGGGAAATATACAATTTCTACTCCTTTATCAGCAAAGAAGGCTTCATATCGTTCGAACCGTTCCGTTCCTTTATAATCTGAACCTACAAACAAACGGTCATATTTGACTATGCCCTTTATGTATATGTCGCAATCTTCTGGCTCGGAAGGAATCACCTTGTCTACATACCCTATACTGCGTATTATTTCTACTCGTTCCTCGTAAGGAATGAATGTGCTTTTCCCTTTATGGGAGGCATCTTTATGCACACCTACTACCAAATAATCGCAATGCTGTTTGGCTCTCCTTAGCAAGTTGAGATGCCCAATATGGAAAAGATCAAATGTTCCACTAAGATAACCAATAATCAGCTGCGGTTTGTCGTTGAAGCGACCACAATTCATTTTGTACTCGTAACTGTCTACGCCGTATTGGTGAGGGTCGGTGTGATAGCGGTCAATGACTCCCTTAAAGACCTCCTCATATTGAGGTATATACAATGTGGAGTGACAATACATCCTTTTAATGATTTCTTTAGCCAATAGGGAGGTCTGTGTAAGGTCGTTGTCGCCTCCGTTAAATCGAGTTCCTTTGATGGAGCCTGGAGATACATTTAATATGCGGTTGTCCGTCCCAGACTTTTCCAGCTCGATATTCAGGCTTTCTGTCAGCCTGCATATCGCTGCTTTGGTTGCTGCATATAGTGAAAATAGAGGAGATGAGACCAAACCTGCAATGCTGCCCATTACAGCACAATAGAAGTTCTCTGTTTGCTGCATGCGAGGATAGTAATGGCAGAGAATTTTGGTTACAGCTACAGAATTGACCTGGAAGCAGTTGCTGATTTCAACCTCTGTGATATTCTCAAAGCGCGTTACACGCCCAAATCCCGCAGTAATAATTAGGGTGTCGATGTCATGGTGATTGGCCAAGAAACTCAAATTGCTATTCAGCAGGTTTGCAATTTCAATGACGACATTGTTTGGCATCTCCATATTTGAACTCACCTTGTCAATAATAGTGACCTGCTCATACTCCTTTGCCAATAGCAATGCCATAGCAAGTCCTATTCCATTGGCACCTCCAATAACCAAAGCCTTCTTCATAATTCTGTCGGGTTTTATTTTACTTATTGCAAAGGTAAGTATTTTTTAAGTATCATCTCCATAGCAAGAGCTTATTTTTGTTTTCTATAGGGCAGTTATTATAAATATTTTTCATACATTTGTACCAACGAAACTTTGTGCCTATGGAACGCAAGAGGTTTTATACACTTTACCAGACAAAAGATGGAATCGATCTTCTGAAAGATCAGGGGATGGTGCCCTATTATATGGGTAAGTTGGGCTACGAATCACATTTTATTTCATTTATCAAGCCTGACCCACAAGACATTTTTCAGAAAGAAGTGCCGGAACTCATACTCGATACTCTGGAAGACAATGGGAAATTACCGAAGTATCCTCCTTTACTGATGGCATACAAGGATGTGTTCAGATTTATATACCAAAACAGGAAACAAATAGATGTATTCAATCCATACTACATCAAGCACTCCATCTTATATGGGATGTTTTATAAATTAGTCCGTCCTAAAGGATTGCTATATGTTAAGTTGGATATGGACCCCATACAATGTGAACGCGAACTGAAACAACCATTTAACTTTATTCGAAAGTTTGTATATGGATGCTATCTAAGATATATAGTGGATAAGATTACGGTGGAATCTACTACTGGAGAAAAGTTCCTGCAAAAGCATTATAATATAGATGGGTCTAAGCTTCTATACATTCCTAATGGAATTGACGATAGATATTTAGCCCATGTGCCAGTAGAGCCTTTTGACAAAAAAGAGAACATTATACTTACGGTCGGCCGTATTGGAACTTTTCAGAAAAATACGGAAATGCTGCTTGCTGCATGTAAACGGATTTGTTGGCGAGATGATTGGATGTTATATGTTGTGGGTCCATATACGGAAGAATTCAAGGAGAAAATAGTAGAATTCTATCGCGAGACCAATCTACAGGACCGGGTTGTTTTTATGGGCTCTATTTATGACAAGAGAGAATTGTCTCGATTATATAATCGTGCCAAAATATTTTGTCTTACCTCTCGCTACGAGAGTTTTGGTATTGTGTGTGTTGAAGCTCAATCCTATGGGGAGTATTTCATTTCAACGCCAATTGTCACTGCCAATGACTTCATTCCAAACGAGAAAGTTGGAAAGATAGTCAATACGGCTGATGAACTGGCGATACAAATAAACACTCTCATGGATAACCCACATCTGATGGAAGATGCCTATCCTGAAATATTGCATCACGCCCAACAATATCGTTGGTCTACCATCTGTGAAAAGTTGAATAGATTCCTTCAAGAAAGATAGCATCGATGTCTTACGTATCCATCATCATCCCCGTCTATAATGCAGGTCCCTATATCGAGGCCTGTCTGGCTTCGCTTGTAGCGCAGACTTTAGACAATATTGAAGTGTTGCTTGTTGATGATCATGGGCGCGATGATAGTATGGAGCGTGCGCGGAGGTTTGTTGAGGCTCATACGAGCGACATGACCTTCCGTTTCCTTGCTACACCGCACAATATGGGACCTGGCCAGGCACGCAATGTGGGCATTGAGGCTGCTCAGGGTGAGTACGTGGCTTTTATTGATAGTGATGATGTGGTGGAGCCCGACTTTTGCGAGCAACTGTATCAGGCAGCCAAGCAGTGTGATGCCGACCTCGCCTATTGCCAGGCACAGTTGGTAAAGGGTGCTGAGACTCTGCCGATGAATAATCCCGTGATTGAAAGTGGGGCATTTAGCGGAAAGGAGCGCAGTTTCTTCCTCACCCATTACACCACGCTCTTCGTCTCCTTCCTCTATCGCCGCTCGCTGCTCAATAAGTGCGGCATCCGATTCCCCTCTACGCGCAGTGCCGAGGACAGCTATTTCCTTACCTGTTCGCTGTTGGCCGCAAAGCGTGTTGCTTGTGTCGATAAACCTCTATATCACTATCTTGTGCACGATGAGTCTCTTTCCGAAGTACGCAACCCCAAACGCTATCAAGACAAGATACAGTCCTTTGACCTGCTTATGCAGTTTGCCCGTGAGAAGGGATTCTACGGGTCCGATAAGGCAGAGCTCGACTACATCTACCTCAAGAAAGCCTATCTGCTGGGCATCTTCACCTATATATATAATGAGGACTATCCGCAGACGCTCGTCTTGAGCAAGATATACAACCATCTGCTCAGCTTTGTCCCCTACTATAAGCACAATCCTTATTACAGGAAAGACTATAAGATGCGCTTGCTCCATACCCTTATCCGCAGCTTCCCTGCATTGGCCAAGAAGTTGATACCTCTCTACATACGTAAAACAAAAATGAAACTGTGATGAAACCACATATACGCATACGCTTTGTTGACTTTTGGGACGATTTCGTCCCCGAGAAGAGTCTTTTCTATCAGTTGCTGAGTAAGAAGTATGAGATTGAACTATCTGAAACACCCGATTATCTCTTCTGCTCCGTTTTTGGCGATGAGCATCTGCACTACGACTGTGTGAAGATATTCTACACGGGTGAGAACCAGTTCCCTGACTTCAACCTCTATGACTATGCCATTGGCTTTGATCGTTTGACTCTTGGCGACCGTTACTTCCGCCTTCCCATATACTACTTAAATAGGTATCAGAGTGACTTCCGATTGATGGAGCAGAAGCACTCAACACCTGCTCCTGAGAAAAAGAGTTTTTGCAGTTTCGTGTACTCCAATGATAGGGCCTCGGAAGTGCGCGAAATGTTTTTCGATCAGTTATCAACATATAAACCTGTCTCTTCGGGTGGGCGTCATAGAAACAATATCGGAGGTCCTGTTGCCGATAAACTGTCCTTTGAGCGGGAGCATAAGTTTAGTTTCGCATTCGAAAATAGCAGCTATCCTGGCTACTGCACTGAAAAGTTGGTGCAGGCCTTTGCGGCACAAACCATTCCCATCTACTGGGGAGATCCCACGGTGGCAGAGACCTTCAACGAAGGGGCATTCATCAACTGCAATAGCTACAACTCCTGGAATGAGGTGCTTGCAGCCATCAAGCGAGTAGACACCGACCAGGAACTATACCGCCGTATGTTGACAACACCAGCGCTAAAGCACCCGGAGATAGACAACATAGGAGCTAAGCTATGCCAACTGTCGGATTTTCTCTGTCACATCATAGACCAAGCTTACGCTGATGCATTGCGATACAATCGTGTGTATTGGGGCAAACGCTACAATGACCGTATGAGGCACTACGCCAAGGCTTATAGGCATTCTCTGCGTGGCATGGCCGATTATCTCTACAAGAAGTATTTCTGGAAACACCGCCGCAAAGGCATCCTCTGGAAGATTGACCGCTGGATAAAGCGGAAAGCATAGAGTTGGGATAGGCTTTCATAAGACTTTCATAAACGTTTGCTGATTCTGTAACAAACAATGCTTGCAAACAAATACGCAGGTTGTAGAATCTTACTAACTTTGGTCTGCTTTGTAGACAGAAGTTTCTTGGATACGAAAATATTCGTGTTTCGCAAGTAAAGTTGGACGGTGGCTCGGAAAATTACAAGTAAACTTGTATTTTCGCTCGCCTTGCACTAATTTTGCAGAATATTTAGTATACTATATATGCAGGACATCAGAAACATTGCCATTATTGCGCACGTAGACCACGGCAAGACGACGTTGGTCGACAAGATGATGCTCGCCGGGAACCTGTTTCGTGAGAACCAGAACGGTGGGGAGTTGGTACTCGACAACAATGATTTGGAACGTGAGCGAGGAATAACGATCCTCTCTAAGAACGTATCTATCAACTATAAAGGAACAAAGATAAATATCATTGACACACCGGGTCACTCGGACTTTGGCGGTGAGGTGGAGCGTGTGCTCAATATGGCCGATGGCTGCATCCTCCTCGTGGATGCTTTTGAGGGTCCGATGCCGCAGACACGCTTCGTACTGCAGAAGGCATTGCAGATTGGTCTCAAGCCTGTGGTGGTGGTCAACAAGGTGGATAAGCCCAACTGCCGCCCCGAGGAGGTGTATGAGATGGTATTCGACCTGATGTTTGCCCTCGAAGCTACGGAGGACCAGCTGGATTTCCCCGTGGTATACGGCTCGGCCAAGAACAATTGGATGGGTGCCGACTGGAAGACTCCGACCGACAATATCAACTACCTGCTCGACGTGATTCTGGAACACATCCCCGGCCCTGAGCGCCTGGAGGGTACACCTCAGATGCTCATCACCTCGCTCGACTACTCTTCATACACGGGTCGTGTGGCTGTGGGCCGCGTGCATCGTGGTACACTGAAGGAGGGTATGACCATCACACTCGCTCATCGTAATGGCGAGATGGAGAAGGCCAAGATCAAGGAGCTGCACACCTTCGAGGGACTGGGCCGCAAGCGTATCGATGAGGTGAGCTCGGGCGATATATGTGCTATCGTGGGTTTGGACAACTTTGAGATTGGCGACACCGTATGCGATGCCGAGAATCCCGAACCACTGCCTACCATCGCTATCGATGAGCCTACGATGAGTATGCTCTTTGCCATCAACGACTCGCCCTTCTTCGGCAAGGAGGGTAAGTTTGTTACTTCGCGCCATATCCACGACCGCTTGATGAAGGAGCTCGACAAAAACCTGGCTCTGCGTGTGGTGAAGGAGGAGGATAGCGACAAGTGGATTGTCTATGGCCGTGGCGTGCTGCACCTCTCCGTACTCATCGAGACCATGCGCCGCGAGGGCTACGAGTTACAGGTGGGCCAGCCGCAAGTAATCTATAAGGAGATTGACGGACAGAAGTGTGAGCCTATCGAGGAGCTCACCATCAGCGTGCCCGAGGAGTACTCAAGCAAGATGATCGATATGGTGACCCGCCGCAAGGGTGAGCTCACCTCGATGGAGACACAGGGCGACCGTGTGAACATCGCCTTCAACATCCCCTCACGAGGTATCATCGGTTTGCGTACCAATGTGCTTACCGCCTCGGCCGGTGAGGCCATCATGGCTCACCGCTTCAAGGGCTACGAGCCCTACAAGGGAGATATCGACCGCCGCACCAATGGTTCGATGATTGCCATGGAGTCGGGTACGGCCTTTGCCTACGCTATCGACAAACTGCAGGACCGCGGCAAGTTCTTCATCTTCCCGCAGGATGAGGTGTATGCCGGACAGGTTGTGGGCGAGCACGTGCATGACAACGATCTTGTCATCAACGTCACCAAGAGCAAGAAGCTCACCAATATGCGTGCCAGTGGCTCTGACGAGAAGGCGCGTATCGTACCGCCCATCATCTTCTCTCTGGAGGAGGCACTCGAGTACATCAAGGAGGATGAGTATGTGGAGGTTACGCCCAAGTCGATGCGTATGCGCAAGATTATCCTTGACGAGCTGGAGCGTAAGCGTGCAAATCGCTCTTAAATTGAAAGTTGAGAATTGATAATTGAAAGTTGGATGAGACGGCTGCTCTCTATACTGATAGTTTTGCTTTACCTTTGTTCGTGCAAGGACAAGGCAGATGTCTTTGTACTAGAGGGCAATGTGGGTCGTCTCACACACGATACCATCTATATATATGGTGGCGATGCCCTGTATGAGCAAATGGATACGATTATTGCCACAAACGGAGCGTTCCATCATACGATGGATGTAGATACTGTGGTGCCTCTGTGGGTGCTATTCCCCAACAATCATCGCGAAATGCTTTTTGCTGATAAGGGGTTGTCTGTTGTAATGCACGGAGATACTGCGGCAATGGGGCATATACGTATTGTTGGAGGCGAGCAGAATGCATTGTTGCAGAGCTTCTATCAGCATACTGACAGCATTGGGGATATTGAAGAAATAACACAAATCGCAGATTCATTCATCCGTGCCAATCCCTATGCGGAGGCAAGCATACATCTGTTGCGTGAGTATTTTGTAAATCAGCTTCATCCCGATCCTGTCAAAATAAAGGAACTTATAGGCTCGATGAGTGGTAATCTGCAGGACAACAACTATATTAGCCAGCTGCAGAAGATGCTCGGTGCGTATAAGCCGCTCGTGAAGAATAGTGTAGTGACAAACTATAATGTACGTGACTCGGTAGGGCAGAATGTTAGTACGGCTGATTATAAGGATACTTATCTTCTTATCACCTTCTGGGCTTCGTGGGATAAGGAGAGCCGCATGCGTCAGCGCGAACTTATAGAGATAAAGGAGAAGTACAAGAAGCATAACTTCGATATCCTCAGCGTTTCGCTTGATACTGATCGCAAAGCATGGTTGCGAGCTATAGCTGAGGACTCTGTGACGTGGCGGCAAGCTTGCGATTTGGAAGGATGGAATACCGGTATCGTACAGCGGATGCAGATAAATCATCTGCCAACCAATATGTTGCTTAATCCTCAGCGACGTATACAAGCTATAGACCTTTATGGTGAGGATTTGGATAAGAAGATTGATGAACTCACTGAGTTGAAAAAGCCTGAAAAGGGAAATAAGAAGAAGACTCCCACCAACATTAAAGCACTCAAACTAAATAAAAGGTAGGCTATGCTGGTCAAAGTATATGGTGCCGCAGTGCAAGGCGTTGATGCAACTATTGTAACCATTGAGGTAAATACCTCTAAGGGGATAAAGTTTTTTCTTGTAGGCTTACCCGATACGGCCGTGAAGGAAAGCTATGAGCGTATACGTGCAGCGCTACTCAATACTGGCTATAAGTTTCCACGCAATCAAATTACTGTCAATATGGCACCTGCTGATATTCGTAAGGAGGGTTCTGCTTACGACCTTCCCATAGCTATTGGCATATTGGCGGCAGGTGATGTTGTCGTTTCCGACAAGCTGCCGCGTTATTTGATTATGGGTGAATTAGGGCTTGACGGTAACTTGATGCCAATCAAAGGAGCGTTGCCCATTGCCATCAAGGCACGCGAACTAGGATATGAGGGTTTTATCCTTCCGAGTCAGAATGCTCGCGAAGCTGCTGTAGTCAACAACCTTAATGTCTATGGTGTAGACAATATCGTGCAGGTCATACGCTTCCTTAATGGTGAGGATACGCTTGAACCTACCATAGTCAATACACGTGAGGAGTTCTATGCCCATCAAGATAGTTTTGAGTTCGACTTCTCTGAAGTCAAGGGACAGGAGAATGTGAAACGTGCTTTTGAGGTGGCAGCGGCTGGTTCGCACAATATCATCCTCATAGGTCCTCCCGGTTCGGGAAAGTCTATGATGGCCAAGCGACTCCCTTCCATACTGCCTCCTCTCTCGCTCTCAGAAAGTTTGGAAACTACCAAGATACATTCCGTGGCAGGTCGTTTAGGAAAAGATGCCTCGTTAGTGGCTGTACGCCCTTTCCGTAGCCCACACCACACGATTTCGTCTGTAGCTCTTGTGGGAGGAGGATCAAATCCCCAACCTGGAGAAATCAGTCTTGCTCATAACGGAATTTTGTTCTGTGACGAACTGCCCGAGTTTAATCGAAGTGTGTTGGAGATGCTTCGCCAACCGCTTGAAGATCGGAATATTACCATTGCACGCGCAAAGTATAGTATAGATTATCCGGCCAACTTTATGATGGTGGCCTCTATGAACCCTTGTCCGTGTGGTTACTATAATCACCCCACCAAACCCTGTGTATGTAGCCCTTCGCAAGTTCAAAAGTATCTCAATAAGATAAGCGGACCTCTACTTGACCGCATTGATATACAGGTGGAGATAACTCCTGTTCCTTTTGATGAACTTACCAAGAGTGCTCCGTCGGAGTGCAGTGTGACGATTCGCGATAGGGTGATGCGTGCCCGACAGATACAGCAACAACGTTTTGCGAATGAGCCGGGCATTCACAGCAATGCACAGATGACACCGCGTTTACTGCAGAAGTATGCTCAGCTTGATGAACGTGGAAAGGCAATGTTACAAAGTGCTATGGAGCGGCTCAACCTCTCGGCTCGAGCCTACGACCGTATTCTCAAGGTGGCTCGTACCATTGCCGACCTTGATGGAAGCGATACTATCCTGTCAATGCATATTGCTGAAGCAATTAGTTATCGGAGTCTCGACAGAGAAAATTGGGGGGCATAACGTAAGGTGTAAGTAAATTGATGTAGTTTTTAATAAATCGAAAATTAGCACTATTTTTGTACAAGTTTTAAGAGTGCGCTCTAAACAATAGACATTATGGGAATTATTGACATTAAAAATACAACACCAGAATATCAAGCGAAGAATAGACTGGCTTATTCCCCTGATATAGAAAAGAACAAGCATATGAAAATACTATTGTTGGGCAGTGGTGGACGTGAACATGCCCTGGCTTGGAAGATTAGCCAAAGTCCGAAAGTAGAGAGACTGTATATTGCTCCCGGTAATGCAGGAACACGCGAGGTAGGTGAGAATGTAACTCTTGCGGCTACTGATTTTGAGGGTATCAAGACATTTGTCTTGGACAATGCCATTGATATGGTTGTGGTTGGTCCTGAAGATCCTCTGGTAAAGGGCGTGTATGACTTTTTCCGTGATGATGAGCTGTTGAAAGATGTTCCTGTGATTGGCCCCTCGAAGGCAGGTGCCGCATTGGAGGGAAGCAAGGACTTTGCTAAAGCATTCATGGTGCGTCATGGTATACCTACGGCTCGATACCAGACCTTTACCCAGGAAACACTTGACGAGGGTATTGCTTTCCTTCATACGTTGCAGGCTCCCTATGTGTTGAAGGCCGACGGATTGTGTGCCGGTAAGGGGGTGCTGATACTGCCCAATTTGGAAGAAGCAGAGAAGGAACTGCGCGAGATGCTGGGTGGAATGTTTGGCTCGGCATCGGCAAGCGTTGTTATCGAGGAATTTCTCAGTGGTGTGGAATGCTCGGTGTTTGTGCTCACTGATGGCAAGAACTACAAGCTATTACCCGAGGCTAAGGACTATAAGCGCATTGGCGAGGGCGATACAGGACTGAATACGGGCGGTATGGGGTCCATCTCTCCGGTGCCTTTTGCCGATGCTGCGTGGATGCAGAAGGTAGAGGAACGCATCGTGCGCCCTACCGTAGAAGGTTTGGCTGCCGAAGGGCTCGATTATAAGGGCTTTATCTTCTTTGGTCTTATCAATGTGAAAGGTAATCCTATGGTTATAGAATACAACGTGCGTATGGGCGACCCCGAGACTGAGAGCGTGATGCTGCGACTGAAGAGCGACATAGTAGATCTTTTTGAGGGAGTGGCTGAGGGGAATCTGGACAAACGCACTATCGAGTTTGACTCGCGTAGCGCCGTGTGCGTGATGCTTGTCTCGGGAGGCTATCCGGGCGACTATAAGAAAGGATATGCCATCACTGGATTCGACAAGGTGGAAGGGAGCTATCTCTTCCATGCAGGTACAGCTATGAAAGATGGTCAAGTGGTAACTAATGGTGGACGTGTCATTGCTGTCAGCTCATATGGAGATACTCAACTCGAAGCCTTAGCCACTTCGTTCAAGAATGCACAGGCACTGCACTTCACCGACATGTATTGCCGTAGTGATATTGGCAAGGATATACTCAAAAGTTAAAAAGGAGGATACACCTGCAGGATGAAGAAAATCCTCAATTTCATCGTACATAGTAACGCTGCGGGGGCGCTGGCCGCCGTAGCGCTGGCTTGTATGTATGCGGTCGCCTGCAATGGTTATCTGCCAAGTGCCGAGAGGAGCATCCAGATAATGGAGACTGTGGAATGGAGGGACTACCTGTCTCTGGTAGGATGCATCTTGATGGGATACCTATCAGTGAAGCCTTCTGTGGAGTATGCTCTGTCCAACATACACACGCAGTTGCCCGCTGTACTATTCCTGATGGGCTGTACTATAGTCCCCCTACAGGTATGCACACCCAGAAATCTGGCCGTATTGTCCCTACTGGCTACTGGCTGCTATATGCTGCTACGCACATATAGAAACTGTCGGGCTTCAGGAAGTTACTTCACCGCCTATGTCCTTGTAGGGTTGTCCACCCTTATCGAGCCCCAACTGCTATGGACGGCACCACTGCTTCTGCTATGCTGCATCCCTCTCCGCTCACTATGTGTGCGTACCATTGTGGCTGGTGTGATGGGACTGCTGTGTACCTATTGGGTAACGTTCGGCCTGTTGTATGTGACCGACCACATGTTGGTGGGGTACGACCTCCTTGCCCGACTCACCCATTGCGACTGGGATAGCCATCCGTACCCTCGTGCCATGAACAATTTACTCGCCTTATTGTCTCCATTGTTGTGGATACTATTGCTGACAATCCCTAGCAGTGCCGCAATATTGAAAGACAATACACTGAACCTGCGTTCGCGCACTTGTTACTACTACTGCATAGCCGTGCTGGGCACGATGCTGCTGTTGTGCATGGTACTGCCCATGCTTTACGCTACTCTGCTCCCCTTGTGCCTACTGTTGGCAGCTTACGTAGGCATACCACTCTATACGGAGACCAACACCCGAGGTAAGTGCGTCTATGCCCTGGCGGTGCTGCTTGTGTGGACAATACTCATCACCCATCAACTATGGATACGTTATATCCCATCCTGATTGACTACGGCCCATGGGGCATGTTTGTGTCGGCTTTACTCTCAGGCACCATACTGCCCTTCAGCAGCGAAGCGGTGCTGGTGGGGTTGCTGGCCGTAGGTGCCAGTCCCTGGAAACTGTTACTTGCAGCATCGGCTGGCAATGTGCTGGGTGGAATCACCTGCTACTATGTGGGCCGCTGTACCACCCCTGAGCGCATACAGAAGATATTTGGCATCAAACCCAAGAATATGGAGCGTGCCCGTCGTCTAGTCGAACGCTGGGGTGTATGGATAGGTTTCTTCTGTTGGATAGCCGTATTGGGTGATGCTATCCTCGTGACGTTGGGAATTATGCGCTCAAACGCTCCCCTAACCCTCGCCACAATGGCTATAGGGAAGACCGTGCGTTATTTGGTGATACTGCTCTCTGCGCTCGGGATAGGAAATTTGCTCTTTGCTTAATTGCTTTTATGACCTTCCCTAGTGTAGACGGATACTAGAGCTCTGCTGTCTTTTTGTTGTGGGTATAGTCTTTATCCTTACCGTGTCTGTGAAAGAGTGACTGAGAGAGGGCGTGATGATACGCAAATAGGGTTGCCTAATGAAAATATATCATAGGAGAGGAAAACAGGGCATAAAATTGCCATGCAAAAGATTAATGATTATCTTTGCAACTATAAAACGATAAAAATATGGTAAAGCATCTCTTAAACATTGAGGACAGACAAATATCGCACACACTGTGGCTGGGGCTGATGATAGTGATGATGGTGGGATGTGTGCCCTCGGATGATGGGGTGGGCGACGAAGGTCCCAATGTGGGTAGCGTAGTCCCCGAACAGGTGGTGGTGGGGAACGCGCGCTGGCGTGGCTTCCTGAGCAATGTCACGGGGTACGGCTTTGTGCTGGCCGATAAGGGGTTGGTCGATACGATTTTTTGTGATACAGGATATACCACCTTCGAATATCGCGATGAGTATCGTGACCCTTTCAATGCTGCGTA
>JAZOVR010000074.1:0-41301 GCA_045658785.1 Paludibacteraceae bacterium
AAATAGTTTATTATGCAATGATTGGGATTGTTTCCCTTTTTCGAAATTGCCAATATCGAAAGGATCGTTTAGACATTTTCTCTTAGAAAACCAAAAGTAATGATTCAATAATGCATCCAAATTGTATTCGTTTGGAGCATAGTATTTATAAATCAAATTATCATTTCCAATAGGCATAACTAATTCGTGTAAAAATAAAATTATTTTTAGGACTCAGTAATACAATTATGGGCAAACAGGTCGAATAGAATAACCAGTGCATCTTAAAAAAGAATCTATTCTAACACTAGTACTACCATTTATAGTTAAAAGGTATGCTCGATTGTCTGCTCCTGTGCTTGACCAATAATTTCCATGACCAATGTCGTGTAGTAGATTACCATTGACATAATTACCAGCCAAAGGCAATATTATGCTATTTCCATTTTTTCCTATAATTTTATTACCCTGCCAAGTGCATTTTGTTAATAATTCCGTCATTTCTTCTACTGTGGGCATTCGCCAATTACCCTCCCATTGTTTAGTAGCTGCGTCATCTAAAGGTTCTAGAATTATTTTATTATCTACAATCCCCCAATAACTATCGCTACAATATTTTGTTATAGTATTTTCTGAACCATTACAATATATATAAGAACTCCAATCATAGTAATCTTTTTGTTCCACTTCACCCCAAGCAAAATACATTCCTCTATCTTCTAGGGTAACTGCACCAATATTCATAGTTGCCCATTTTACACTCAATCCTAAATCAACCCAATCATGTCCATTGTCTTTTCCTGAATTGACATACCATTGAGCGTATAGTGTAATATTTTTATCAATAGTTAGTTCCTCACCAAAATTATAGGTAATCCCTTTTCCAGTAGGTGATGTATTCCAATTTTTGCAATAGTGATTTTCTTTCGTGAATGTACAACTGCCAATTGTGTTAGCCTTGCCATAATAGAATGTATCTATTTTCATTACTCCTTCACCTCCATTGGAGTTATAGGTAATGGTGAAGATAAATTCAGAGTTTGGTTGGTCATTTGAGCCATTGCTCTTTGCAATCTTAATTACAGTACCATCTGCGAGAGTGAAATAAACATAGTTCTCATCTTGGGTTACAGATTGGAACATAGAGTCACCAGCATCTCCTTTATCACCCTTGTCACCGTTTAGACCGTCTTCGCCAGTAGCTTTGCCAAGTTGTGTCCAAGTAGCACCGTTATCATATGAAACATACCAATACCCCTCCTCTATTTTAAGTTGTGGCATTGTACCATTGGTACCATTTTGACCGTCTTTGCCCGAAACAGGGAGTTTGTTGCCGTTGTCATCCAATAGCCACTCGCCATTCAATGTCCAATAGTACACGCCGTCAGTGTCTTGTGCCACACCAATCACAGGAGTATTGGCCGAGCCGTTTTGTCCATCTTGACCATCTTTGCCATCTGCACCATCTTTACCGTCTTGTCCGTGATAAATGGTGATTGGGTCGTGTTTGCCGAAAGTGATGGTATAGCCAATTACTTCGCCATTCTTCTTGATTTCAACGATACCTGTGATGAAGTCGTTAGATTGAAGTACAGAGACGATGGTTTGCAAAGAAGTGATGTTGGTGTTCATCTCTTTGCAGAGTTCTTCGAGTTTGGTGACGCGGGAGTCAAGTCCGTCAATGGCATCCCAAAGTTTGTCGTGACAAGCCGTAAAAATGCAGATTGTCAAGCCCAAAAGGAGCAGATGAATTTTCTTCATTGTAATTGAGTGTTTTGTGGGAAGTTGGCTCCAAACGCCCCGTTGGTATAATTATAGAAAAAGCGTGGAACCTCTTTTTGCTTATTCTCTGCAATGAGGTACTGGAAAACCCTGTAACAAGAATAAACAATGAATGCCCACGCTGATATGTTCATCATTGCGGAACGCAACGAATTAAACACACCAAGGGGCATTTATCGCTCTCTTGCTTTGGGTTACGAAAGTTTCCAGTTTTCATTGCACCAAAACAAGCGCCAATAAACGCCTTTTATTATGTCTGCTACCCTCCGCCGCTGATGTGCAGACATCCCCAGCGCAGGTTCACGGTGCAAAGGTACAATAAAATTTACGGATGTGCAAGAAAAATCGCATTTTAGTGCGATTTTTCTGGTGTAGGGTGTAAGGTGTAGAGGCGAGGATTATATCTTCATCCTCCGAGGAAATCTTAGGAATAGTGCGCTTATTGTCCGTTTATTGTGCGTTTATTGTCCGTGAATAGTGCGTCTATTGTGCGTAATTTACAAGAGAAAAGCAGGGACTTGTCTAAACTAGATTAGAAACAAAAAGAGGACTGCCAAAATGTCAGTCTGCGGGCTTTGGTATGGGATTTGTCTATAACCTAGTAACGACCTTAAAGTCTTTAACGACCTTAAGTATCTTAATGACTAAAAAATAACAACTATGAATACAATGAACAACAAAACCGAAAACCTACAGAAGTTCGCTATTAACCTTTGCGAACGTGCCCAACAGGGCAAACTAGATCCTGTGATTGGCCGTGACGACGAGATTCGTCGCGTACTACAAATCCTCTCACGTCGTACCAAAAACAACCCTATCCTAATCGGCGAGCCTGGTGTGGGTAAGACCGCTATTGTGGAGGGTTTGGCGCATCGTATCATCCGCGGTGATGTGCCTGAGAACCTCAAAAAGAAACAAATCTACTCTCTGGATATGGGTGCGCTGATTGCGGGAGCGAAGTACCAAGGTGAGTTTGAGGAGCGCCTTAAGGGTGTCATCACGGAGGTGACTAGTGCTGCGGGAGAGATCATCCTTTTTATAGATGAGATACACACGCTCGTGGGCGCGGGTAAGAGCAGTGGCGCCATGGATGCCGCTAATATCCTCAAACCTGCTTTGGCACGAGGGGAATTGCGTGCGGTGGGAGCGACCACCTTGGACGAGTATCAGAAGTACTTTGAGACTGACAAAGCCCTTGAGCGCCGCTTCCAAATGGTGATGGTGGACGAGCCTGATGAGGCGGCTACTATCTCGATCTTGCGTGGATTGAAAGAGCGCTATGAGACCCATCATAAGGTGCGTATCAAAGACGATGCGCTGATTGCTGCGGTGACACTCTCAACTCGCTATATATCAGATCGTTTTCTTCCTGATAAAGCCATTGATTTGGTGGACGAAGCTGCGGCTAAACTACGTCTAGAAGTGGACTCTAAACCCGAAGAATTGGATAACCTTAATCGCCAGATCATGCAATTGCAGATTGAGCGCGAAGCCATCAAGAAAGAGCATGACAAAGCTAAACTTGCTACTATTGAGGAACAACTCCATGCGTTGCAAGCCGAGGCGAAGGAGATGAACGCACGTTGGGAGCAGGAGAAAGGTTATGTGGCGACGATTCAGAATGAGAAAGCCAATATTGAACAGATGAAACACGAAGCGGAGGTCGCTGAGCGTGAGGGCAACTATGGCAAGGTGGCGGAGATTCGCTATGGCCGTTTGCAGCAGGCAGAGGCAAATATCAAAGCGGCACAAGAGGCATTGCATGCGATGCAAGGTGAGAGTCTGATCAAGGAGGAAGTGGACGAGGATGATATTGCCGAGATTGTGGCTCGATGGACGGGTATTCCTGTGACGAAGATGATGCAATCCGAGCGAGATAAGCTCTTGCATTTAGAGGAGGAACTGCACAAGCGTGTTGTGGGACAAGATGAAGCTATTCAGGCAGTTAGCGATGCTATTCGTCGCTCTCGTGCGGGCTTGCAAGACCCTAAACGTCCTATCGGTTCGTTTATCTTCTTAGGTACTACGGGTGTGGGTAAGACCGAATTGGCGAAAGCGCTAGCGGAGTATCTCTTCGATGACGAGAATATGATGACCCGCATTGATATGTCCGAGTATCAGGAGAAGTTTGCTGCTACCCGATTGATTGGTGCGCCTCCAGGATATGTGGGTTATGACGAGGGTGGGCAACTCACCGAAGCTATCCGCCGCAAACCTTATAGCGTGGTGCTCTTTGATGAGATTGAGAAGGCACACCCCGATGTGTTCAATGTGCTGTTGCAAGTGTTAGACGATGGTCGTTTGACCGATAATAAAGGGCGTACGGTGAACTTCAAGAATACCCTGATTATCTTCACTTCGAACTTAGGCAGCCAACTCATCCGCGAGAATGAGGAGCAGGGTATTGACCACGAGAAGACGAGTCAGCAGGTGATGGAGTTGTTGAAGCAAACGATTCGCCCTGAGTTTTTGAACCGTATTGATGAGACGATTATGTTTACGCCGCTCAATGAGAAGCAGATTCGCGATATCGTGGGCTTGCAGATTGAGGGCGTGCATAAGATGCTCATGCAGAGTGGTGTGGATTTGCGTATTACGGACGATGCAATAGACTATATTGCTCATGAGGGCTACGATCCACAGTTTGGTGCTCGCCCTGTGAAGCGAGCATTGCAGCGATTGGTGCTCAACGAACTCAGCAAAGCTATCATTGCGGGCAAGGTGGACCACCAAAAGCCTGTGATTGTGGAGCTTCGTGACGGGGAGTTGCAATTTAAGAACTAATCTGTTGTAAGGTCATTGATGACCATGCTGGCGAGGGTCATGCCGAAGACACCGACTACCGGCGCAAGGGTGCCTTTGTCGCCACTGATCTCCTCGGAATAGACGCATTGAATCTTAGAGGCAGGAATTAGTCCTGCCTTTTTCATTTTGGTGCGCAAGGCACGCGCAAGAGGACAACCTTGTACCTTCCAAAACTCCGCGGTGCGAATCTTTTGTGGGTCGGTTTTACGTCCTGCCCCCATACTGGAATACACGCGGCAACCCGATTGGGTGGCACGGTAGAGCAACAATGCTTTGCACTCCACCATATCAATGGCATCAATCACAATATCGTATTGCGCGAGGTCGAAGGTGTCGGCGGCGTCGCTGTTGTATTGTTGGTCAATTGCTTGAACATCTGCTTCGGGAGCGATACTAAGCAGTCGCTTTTGCATTTCAAGGACTTTGCTCTGTCCGATACTCTTGTGGGTGGCTACCACTTGACGGTTGAGGTTGGTGGTGTCCACTTTGTCGAAATCTACAAGGGTCAAATGTCCAATGCCGGTGCGCAGGAGTGTTTCCGCGCACCAACCACCGACACCTCCTACACCAAATACTATTACGCGCGCGCGTTGCAATGCTGCAAAACCGTCTTCGCCTATGAGTTGTATCGTTCGTGTGAACATAATGTGCTAGTAATTTGCTGCAAAGGTAGTGATTTATTTTGAGTTATGCAAATATTTTTGTTTGCGATTATAATTTCTAAGATCTTTTTTAGTCAAATAAAACGAACTTTTTGGGGAACGGAGGTTCTGTCGATCTCCTCGCGACAAGAAATATTTGCCAAGGCAAAGGCACAATAAGCATAACTGCAACAAAAAAGCACCTACATGAGTAAGTGCTTTTTTGTAGAGATATACATTTTGGGATTATACTACGCCGCTGAAGCCCATGAATGCCATAGCCAAGAGACCGGCGGTGAGTAGAGCGATAGGAGTACCTTGCAGTGCCTTAGGCACTTTAGCCAATGCCAATTGCTCACGCATACCTGCGAACAATACCAATGCCAATGCAAAACCAATAGCTGTTGCGATAGCAAACAACATACCTGTCAACAAGCCTGGCTCTGCGCCCATAGGCAACTTATATGTGCCGCTGGCTACCATGATAGCCACACCGAGCAAACAGCAGTTGGTAGTGATCAAGGGCAAGAACACACCCAATGCTTGGTACAAGGATGGAGAGATCTTCTTGAGAATAATCTCAATCATCTGCACGAGGGCAGCAATCACCAAGATAAACAGGATGGTTTGCAAGAAGCCCAAGCCCCAAGCGTTCAAGAGTTGTTGCAAGAGGTAGGTCACCAATGTTGCCAATGTCATGACAAACAATACGGCAGCACCCATACCCAGCGCAGTATTGATTTTCTTACTTACGCCCAAGAATGGACAGATACCCAAGAACTGGCTCAATACGATATTATTCACGAATATCGCAGAGATAAATATCAGAAAATATACCATAATCTTTTATTTAGATCGTTTCACTATTAGACCACTACGTTGTTAGATCGTTCGCTTTGCTCACTGTTAGATGTTAGATTTCTTGGTCTAACAGCCGCCTCGCGGCGGTCTAACAGGCGAAGCCGGTCTGACTTCTAACAGCTCGTAGGGCGGTCTATTTTATTTTTTAAGCAGTTTTTGTACCAATGCCATCAAGTAGCCCAATACGATGAACGCACCAGGAGCAAGCACGAAAATCAACATACCATAGGTCTCGCTGTAGAGGTTCATGCCGAACAAACTACCTGTACCGAGTAACTCACGCACTGCACCAATCAAAGTCAATGCTAATGTAAAACCAAGACCCATACCCAGACCGTCCAAAGCAGACAATCCTACGGTGTTCTTAGCAGCAAAAGCCTCTGCACGACCAAGTACGATACAGTTCACCACAATCAGTGGGATAAACAAACCAAGTACCTCATAGATAGCAGGCAGATAGGCTTGCATCAAGAGTTGTACCATGGTCACGAAAGTAGCAATCACCACGATAAACGCAGGGATACGCACTTTATCAGGAATCAAATTCTTCAAGAGTGAAATCACCACGTTCGAGCAGATAAGCACGAAGGTAGTAGCGAGTCCCATGGACATACCATTGATAGCAGAAGTGGTAGTCGCCAAGGTAGGACACATACCGAGCACAAGAGCGAATACTGGGTTCTCGCGCAAGATACCGTTAAGAACGGTGTTTAATGCTTTATTTTTCATTGTTGGCCTCCTTCCTCTGTTGTTAATTGTGTGGCACCGCTCGTTGCCTCGATTGGCATAGGTTGCTCAGCACCCCACGAACCCACGAGGTTCGTCGGGGACCCCGCCGCAATACCGTTGTATGCCTTAACCACTACTTCAAGGAACGCGCGCGAGGTGATGGTTGATGCAGTGATAGCATCTACATCGCCACCGTCTTTGCTTACGCTGAAGTTGGTCGTAGCAGGGTTCTTGCCCAAGATGTTTGATTTTGGTTTGTCAGGGTTGCAGAACCATGTGCTCATCAGTGCACCCAGACCTGGGGTCTCGGCTTGCTCCAATACCACATAGCGAACTACATCGCCTACATTGTTGAAACCAACCATCAAGCGGAAGGTGCCGCCGAATGGCATGTTTTGGTTACCCTCGGTGCTTGCCTCTACGGCTGTACCGATCCACTCTTCGCCTACATATGCTTTGTAGAGGGTCACGCCATTGCTCTCCTCAGCTTCAGCAATACGGATATCGCCTTCAACCTCAGGAAGCACTTGCATGATAGCGCTTTGTTGCTTCTCAGCCATTGCCGCAGCGATAGGATCTTTGGTCAGCATATATACGCTAGCCAAAGCAGCCGCAGCGACCAACGCGATGAGCGTCAGCGATAGCAACATATTCTTAAATGAACTTTGTAATTTTGCCATAGTTTTTCCCTCCTTATGCTTTCTTTTTCTCGCCAAAGCGTTTTGGGCGAATGAGGTTCAACAATGGTGCGCAGGCATTCATGATGAGGATAGCGAATGACATACCTTCTGGGTAAGCACCCCAGGTACGAATCACCATAACAATCACACCGATACCCACACCGAAGATCAGTTTTCCGCAGTTGCTCATAGGTGAGGTCACATAGTCCGTAGCCATGAACCATGCACCCAGTATCATACCACCAGTGCAGAGGCTGAGCATTACATACTCACCTGTAGCCACGCTCTCTGGCAACATACCTGCCCAACCAGTCACAGCAGCAAACAACGCCACAGTAGCCATGATGCTTACTGGGATATGCCATGTGATAACGCGGGTAGCGATGAGGAAGATACCGCCTGCGAGCAAGAGCAATGCGCTCACCTCGCCAAGGCTACCGCCCATCTTACCGATGAGGATATCCCACATCTCTGGCACAGCGCTCATCATGCTGTCACTACCCGTGAGAGCCACTTTCATGGCTGCAAGAGGAGTAGCACCAGTAGCAGCATCCACATAAGAGGTCGCAAAACCTTGTGGCACTGGCCATGTGGTCATCTGAGCAGGGAAAGAGATGAGCAAGAACACACGACCTACGAGAGCAGGGTTGAAGATGTTTTGTCCCAAGCCACCGAAGCTCATTTTTGCAACACCGATAGCCACCAAGGCACCGATGATAACAATCCACCATGGCAAGTTGCTTGGCAAGTTGAATGCCAACAACAGACCTGTCAATACAGCAGAGAGGTCGCCGATAGTAGATTTTTGTTTCAACAGATATTTAGCAATCAGCCACTCAAACAGCACGCAGGCTGCCACGCTGATGGCGGTGGTGATCAATGCACCCCAACCAAATTGCCATACGCTGACTGCGTAAGCTGGCAACAGGGCGATAATCACCAACAGCATATTTTTCCGCACGCTATCACCGCTATGGAAGTGTGGTGCGGGAGATACTATAAGTTGTTTCATTATTCTAGCCTTTAAACTTTAAACTCTAAACTTTAAACTACTTATTCGCCATTTGACGAGCGCGAATAAGTCCTCCTACTTTCGCTTTACCCATGCGTACATAGTCGAGCAATGGCAAGTGACTTGGGCAGGTGAATTGGCAGCAACCACACTCGATGCAGTCCATGATGTTGTGGTCCTCCATCTCGTCCCACATGCTGTGCCATGCTTGTTTAGACAACAACCATGGCTCCAAGCCCATTGGACAAGCGTTCACGCACTTACCGCAGCGTACGCAGTTGGTAATCTCCTCACGCATACTCTCGGCCTCTGGCAAGAACAGCAGACCGCTCACGCGCTTGTTGCTTGGCATATCGATATTGCTCATCGCGCGACCCATCATCGGACCACCACCGATCACCTTACCAGTATCCTCTGGCACGCCACCGGCGAGAGCCACAACCTCGGTCAATGGTGTACCGAAACGCACATCATAGTTGCCTGGCTTAGCAAGACTCTTACCTGTGACAGTCATCACGCGAGAGATCAATGGTTTGTTCTTTTGTACAGCCTCATATACAGCATAGATAGTAGCCACGTTGTCCACCACTGCGCCTACTTCGATTGGCAGGGCACCGCTTGGCACTTGGCGACGGATACATGCGTCAATCAGCTGTTTCTCACCACCTTGTGGGTATTTGAGTTTGAGGGCTTTCACCTCAATGCCAAGCACTTTGCTAGCCAATGCAGTCATGTGCTTGATAGCGTCTGGTTTGTTAGCCTCAATACCGATGATGGCCTTTTGGATATTGAGCGCACGCATCAGCAGTTGGATACCGATGATGATCTCCTCGCCCTTCTCGAGCATCAATTGGTGGTCGCAAGTGAGATATGGCTCGCACTCTACACCGTTGACGATGAGCACCTCTGCGGTCTTGCCTGGAGGAGGCATCAGTTTTACGTGGGTTGGGAAACATGCGCCACCCAAACCTACGATACCTGCCTCTTGCACCTTGTCAATGATGGCTTTTGGTTCGTAGTCTAATTTGCGAACGATATCATTACTGCGATCAATAGTCTCGAGCCATTCATCGCCCTCCACATCCATGAAGATGGCTGGCATTTTCATGCCCCATGCGTCGATGGTCGTGTCAATCTTGGTGATAGTACCGCTGAAAGGAGCGTGGATGTTTGCACTCACGAAGCCACCTGCTTTAGCGATCAACTCACCTACTTTCACTTTCTGTCCTTTCTCTACGACTGCTTGTGCAGGCGCACCGATGTGTTGCACCAAAGGAATGATTGCTTTGGCTGGCAAAGCGCACTCGGTGATGGGTTGATGAACAGAATATTGCTTATTATCATGTGGATGTACTCCACCTATACGGAATGTACTTTTCATGCCTTTGCCTCCTCTCCTTCAACCTTTGAAACTTTTAAAACTTCTGAAACCTTTTCAACTGGTTGCTCTGCAACCTTTGGCGCAGCCTTAGGTGCCGCTGGCGCTTCTGCCTTTGGCTTGCGTGGTGGGAAGTTCACTGCGTGAATTGCACCTGTTGGACATGCATCCTCACACTTACGGCACAGACGGCACTTGTTGTAGTCGATGTATGCCAAGTTGTTCTCGATGGTGATAGCATCAAACTCGCACACTCTTTGGCACTTGCTACAACCAATACAAGCGTTGGTACATGCTTTGCGTGCTACAGCGCCCTTGTCTTTGTTGACGCACATCACTACCATGCGTCGGCTCTTAGGACCTTTCTTACGCAGCTCGATGATGTTTCTTGGACATGCGCTAACGCACTTGCCGCAGCTGGTACATTTCTCGTCGTCCACCTCTGGCAAACCTGTCTCAGGATTCATGTGGATAGCGTCGAACTCGCAGGCTGCCACACAGTCGCCACAACCCAAGCAACCGAACGGACAAGCCGACTCACCCACATAGCAGTTATGCAGGATTTGGCAACTCTTAGCACCGTCGTAGATGCTTGTTTTTGGTCGTGCTTCGCACGTACCGTTGCAGCGAACTACTGCTACTTTGGGATCGATGTTTCCGACCGCCATTCCAAGGATCTCACCTACTGTCTTCATCGTAGGTGCACCGCCTACAGGGCAGAGAAGTCCATCGAGTGAGTCTGCTTTGACGCAGCCTTCGGCAAAGGCACGACAGCCAGCGAAACCGCAGCCACCGCAGTTAGCGCCAGGCAACGCCTCTTGCACCTCATCGATGCGTGGATCTTCTTCTACCTTGAACTTTTGGGCAACCAGGTAGAGCAGCACTGCTGCCACCAATCCCGTCACGCCCAAAACGGCTAAAGAAATCAGAATTAAATTCATTGTGTTTTTATTGTTTTTGTTAGTTAATTTCTTACTTCTTCTTCGCTGTGAAGCTAAACTCTTTTTGCAATTTGTCTTTGAACATGCCTAGCACGAGGTAGTACACTGCCATAGCGCAGAGTGCTACTGTACCAAGCACAGCTTCTCTCTTTGCCTCATCGCCTAGTAGCCCTGTCGCTCCATCGCCTATTGCCAATAGCCCATTGCCTACAAACATCACTGCCAGCATCACAAAAAACGGCAACAGATATGCCAACATTACGGCTTTCCATCCCATCTTCTGCTGCACCATCACTTCCACCTCATCGCCTATTGCGTAAGTTTGATGGGCTGTATTCACTCCCTTCCCTTCAGGGAGGGGATGGGGGTAGGCTAGCGTCACCGTCATCTCCTTCTCTGCACTCTCTGCACTGGCGCACATGGCTTTGGCTTTGCACGCTGCACACGCACTCGTTTGCACGATGCGCACAAGGGCGGTGCCGTCCTCATTCAATGCGATTATTATGCCGTCATGTTTGATCATTTTCCTTTTGCTTTGCAAAAAAACGTGCAAAGGTACAAAAAAATATGCATATATGCAAGTGTAAAACGCAATTTTTACCTCAAATTATGGTTTTAGTATTTCAAAATATTGTTTCATTTTGGCAAAATTCAACAAATATACTGGTGATTGAAACCATTGATGTTGTGCGTGTGCGAAAAAATCACTATCTTTGCAAACGGAATTATAGACATTAGAATAGTATGCATTTTACTGATTACACATCCGTTATTAATCTTGTCATATTGGGTATACATATCTTTGTACAGTTGGCGGCAGCCATTCTGATATATGTCAAGCAGCATGATCCAAAGAATCGTTCGTGGAAGTATATATTTGTATTCTTTGTTGTTTCTGCAATCGCTTCCACCGTGGAAATCGCGTTGGTAACCAATCGGTCGTTTGAGCCGAACTCTTACAAGCTGCTTGATCCGCTTATTAATATTCCAGGATTTTATATCTTTGCTGTGTTGCTATGCTATATTATCGAACTTCTGCGCCCGCATTGGCTGAACTTCCGTCGTATTTTCCTGTTGTTCTTGCCTAGTCTTATTTGTGCTGCAGTTGTCCTTTTATTTGTAGCGAGAGGCGAGATAACCCCGTTGTGTAGCATGAGTGAATTACACGTTCATATTGCAGAACCCAATATTATTGCTCGGCTTGTGTTCCTCAGTATTTATATTCCCTATTTTGTATATCTGATTGTTCTTCGTCTGCAAATGCGGTCTGCACACGCAAACAAATATCACAATATCCTCGTGCTAATAACCACTTTGTTGTGCATATCCTATGTCTTTAGTCGCGGATTACAGTTGTATTTGGGATATATTACCCATGAGATACTCTATTTGCTGTTGTCTGTGGTTATAGTCTATTTTGAACATTATGAGCGCATTCATGTGCCTTTGCAAAAAGTTCGTGATTACTACACGTGGGAACAATTGCCGCACTCTACTCAGAACACGGTTAATACTGTAGCGCTTGCTCTGCAAGAAGTAATGAACAATCCAGCCGTGTGGCAAGATTCTGAGCTAACAGGTGATAAGATGGTGCAACTTGTAGGCACCAACCGCACTTATATTCAGCAGGCGGCTAAACAACTTGGTTTTGCCAATCTGTCCGATATGCTCAATCACCGTCGTATAGACTATGTCTGTCAACAATTACGAAAGGATCCCAATATCCCTGTTCAAACGCTCTTTACGGATGCAGGATACCGCTCTCGCACTACTGCTTGGCGACATTTTACAGCCATAGTCGGCTGCACGCCTAGCGAGTTTGTGGAGCGTCATGCAGGCGAAGAAAAGCAACAAGTGAACAGGTATTGAGTGCTTGAAAAACGTCTTTTGATGGTATTTTGTCATATTGAAACACTATTTTGTGATTCTAAATCGTGCTTCTCGTAAAAAAACTTTACCTTTGCGCAACTTTTAACGAAGTATGTTGTAGCACCGCGCCAACTTAGCACTATTATAAACATTATCAAAATATTACAAATTAAAATCAAAAGATTATGAAAAAACTTCTTCTCGTTGCCATTTTGGCAGTTGCTGGTTTTGCAGCAGCAGTAGCGCAACCACGCGCAATTGGTTTGAACTTGGGTTATGGTCTTGATGTTTCTTACCAACACAGTCTTGGTGAAGCAAACATGATTGATTTGTCATTAAACGTACCTTGTTTTGCAGGTATTGGTGCTACAGCTACTTATGATTGGATAAACCCATTTGGCACAAAAATTCCATGGAATAACAAAGGTGAGTGGAACTGGTCGCTGGGCGCAGGTGCTGGTCTTGGTTGGAATCATGGCTTTTATGTAGGTGCAGTTGGTCACGTAGGTGTTTCTTACGACTTCTGGTTTCCATTCCAACTTTCAGTAGATTACCGTCCTAACATTGGTATCTGGTGTGGTAAAGGTTGGTGCACTTTCAACGACTGGGGTCTCTATAGTGGTATCACCATCGGTGCTCGCTACTTGTTCTAATTAGCAGAGATATATCACATACGAACAGAAAATCGCCTAGCTAGGCGATTTTTTTGTTAATTATAGGCTTGATAGTGCGCTTTTAGTAACGGTGATGATAGCTTTTTCTCTCGGAAATCATACGGCGATGTTCCAATCAGGTTCCAATCAGATTCCAATCAGATTCCAATGCAGACAGGTGGCAGGTAGGTGGCAAGAAATGGGCAGGTGTAGGGTGTAGAGTGTAAAGTGTAGGGTGTAAAGGCTAGGGAATTATGAATTGGATTTGCTTAGTTCCTTTCTTATGAAATCGCATAGGCGGGCTGGTACGGCAGGTTTACCCTTTGCATCGGGCATACGCTGGTGTCTGCTTGCTTCGCGCAAAGCGGCACGGTGTCTCTCTGCCCACGCTTCGCGTTGTACAGGGTCACGTAGGATAGCGCTCGCCTCAGCAGATACTTGGCTAAACGCCTTCACCATAGGACGTTCTGACATTTCTTTGCGCTTCTTTTTGGAGTAATCTGGTTTGTGACAATAGGCAGCATAACCCAGTCTGCCTGGGATGGGACGGAGGTAATGATCCTTATCAATAGACCCTCCAATACTTTCTAAAAACGATGCTACATGTACAATCATAGTTTTCTAGTTTAATGGCTGACTATGTTATTGCAATTCGCTGGTCGAATGCGACTGCAAAGATACAAATAATTTTTCAATTTGCCAAATTGTTATTATTTTTTTGCAAATATCAAAAAAAAATAGTACCTTTGCAGGCTCAAAGCATGAATACCCTAAAAATAACTATGAATCCGAATTGAATATGGCAAGAAGAGTAACGAGACCCGTTGCGCCAACGACGTTGAGCGCGAAACAAAAACCAATCAAAGTAGAAAAAACAGGATTGAAAAATTTTTTTCATTCGATGAGTGATATGATGTCAAGCGAACGTTTTCGCTGGGCAGTAGGCATTGTGTTGTTAGTTATTGTGCTGATGTTGATGATAGCTTATGTTAGTTTTTTCTTCACAGGTGCGCACGATTTTGACATCATAGAACGTGCCTCAGGGCGTTCGGAGATGCGTTTGGATATTCAAAACAGGTTGGGTTTACCAGGTGCTATAGCTTCGAGATGGTTGGTTGATGGCACGTTTGGCCTGGTTTCGCTGATGGCGTTAATCGCAATGGCTCTCTATGCGATAAGAATGATTGTGGAATTCCCACTGAAGCGTGTGCGCCTGCTCTTTGTTACACTCTTTGTGTTGGTGTGGGGAGCAGTGTTTTTGGGCTTCTTGCAGCATGTGATAGGTGTGGGAACCTTCTTTAGGTGGGGTGGAGCTGTTGGGCAAATCGTTGCTGATTGGGCTATATCGTATGTGCAATGGTTGGGCTTGCTGCTCATACTCGTTGCTGTTCTGGTGGTCTTTTTGATTGTGGTAGATGAGCATTTTGTAGAGCATTGCCAGCAATTTGGAAAATGGATTGCAGCGTTATTTAAAAAACGAGAGGTTGTGGAAGAAAGTGCGGAACATATCATCGAAGATCCTGATCCACAGGAGAATGTGATCGATATTATTCTTGAAAAAACGGATGACGAAGAGGATAAAACGAATAAACAAACGCCAATCTTGGATATTGAACCGATACAAGTAGATCCTGCTCCGCAGCCACAACCTCAAGATACAAAGGATAAAGAGTCTGTGGAGATATCTGTCGAAGATGTGAAAGAAGTAGAGCTATCGGAAGATGATCCTGAATATTTACTCAAGAAACTCGGTCCATATGACCCACGCAAGGATCTAGAACTATACAAGTTCCCTTCGCTAGGTCTGCTGAAGGTGTATGACAATGAGACCGCTCCCGTAATCAATCAAGAGGAGCAGCAAGCTAACGCCAACCGTATCGTAACCACTTTGCGCAACTATGGCATTGAGATTGAGTCGATTAAAGCAACTGTAGGCCCTACCGTAACGCTCTATGAGATTGTACCTCAGGCAGGTGTTCGTATCGCTAAAATCCAGAATTTGGAGAATGACATCATGCTCTCATTGGCAGCAATGGGTATTCGTATCATTGCCCCTATCCCTGGCAAAGGAACCATTGGTATTGAGGTGCCAAACGAGAAACCACAGGTGGTGTCGATGCACTCGGTAATCGCCAGTAAACGCTTCCAAGAGGAGCAAAAGATGAAGTTGCCAATCTCTATCGGACGCACCATCACCAACGAAGTGTTTATGTTTGACTTGGCGAAGACCCCACACTTGCTTGTAGCAGGTGCTACAGGTCAAGGTAAATCCGTGGCTATCAATGCGATTATCACTTCGTTGCTATACAAGAAACACCCAGCCGAACTGAAATTCGTAATGGTGGATCCAAAGATGGTGGAGTTTGCGCCATACAAGCCGCTGCTCCGTCACTATTTGGCTGCTACGCCTGACACAGAGGATGAGAATATTGTGATTGTGGATTGCGACAAGGTGGTTAATACCCTCAACTCGCTTGTGATTGAGATGGAGAACCGATACAAGTTGTTGATGGATGCGGGTGTGCGTAACCTCGAAGACTACAACGAAAAATTCGTTTCGCGCAGGTTGAATCCAGAGAAATTGGTGGCAGATAGTTTGCACCACCAGTTCTTGCCATATATTGTGATTATCATTGATGAGTATGGCGACTTTATCATGCAAGCGGGCAAGCAGGTAGAAACACCTATCGCGCGTATTACCCAAAAGGCACGTGCCGTAGGTATGCACATGATCCTCGCTACCCAACGCCCATCGGTGAATATCGTGACGGGTGTGATTAAGGCAAATATCCCAACGCGTATTGCGTTGCGCACACAATCCGTAGTGGATTCGCGTACCGTGCTTGATACGAAGGGTGCTGTCCAACTCATCGTTCGTGGTGAGATGCTCTATTCGGGCAATGGTATTATCACCCGTCTGCAATGTGCGTTTGTGGACACTCCAGAGGTGGATGCTATTGTTGAGCATATCGAAAAACAACAGCATTACTTCGAACCATACCAACTACCAGAGTATGTACCAGAGGGAGGTGAAGGCGAAGCCTTGGCTCCTGGTGCGGTGGATTTGAAACGCCTTGACCCAATGTTTGCGGATGTGGCACGCTATGTTGTCACCAAGCAAGAGGGATCTACCTCGCGCCTGCAACGCGCCTTTGAGATTGGCTACAACCGCGCAGGCAAACTCTCTGACCAACTCGAAGCAGCGGGCATTGTAGGTCCAAACAAAGGTCCGAAAGGTCGTGATGTGCTGATTCAAAGCCTCGATGAATTGGATAAGAAATTAGAAGAATTAGGTTGTAGAGAGTAATTGAGAATTTTGAATTAAGAAATTTGAATAGAGGTTTTGTTATGAATATCCTATTAATTACACTTACCGTTTTGCAATCGCTGTTTGCAACATTGGAGCAAAAGACCTTGGTATCGGATTTTTCGATTAGTATTTCTGAACAAAAGTCGCAGCCAATCACCTACACGGGCGATATGGCTATGCGTGGCAAGCAATTTGCTCTGGGTATGTTTGCTATGGAAGCAGCGTATGATGGTAACACCTTATATATATATAGCGAAGATACGGAGGAACTGACGCTATCCATTCCAACGGATGAGGAACTGGTACAAACCAATCCGTTCCTCTATGCGCAAGCCTTGCTGCCCGTGTGTCTGTACGACGAAAAAGCTGTTGACGACAAGACGCAAATCACGCTGACTCCGAAAGACCAAAGTAATGGCATTGAGAAGTTTGTTTTGCGAGTGGTGACCGCAACTCTACTACCTGAAACGGTGGAAATATATGAAACAAATGGCAATCTTACTACTCTGCGTTTAGACAAGGCTCGGTTGGTAGAGGAGATGCCTACTTTCACGATTGAGAAAGAAGGTGCATTTGTTAATGATTTACGATGAGTGTCAGTTAATCGCTATCTACAGCGTATCATCAGCGCATCTACAGCGGATTGTAGGGGTTAGGTAGGTAAAAAAATAAAGTAAAATTGTAAATAGAAATAATATGAAATGTCTAATTATCGGCTCAGGCCCAGCAGGTTATACTGCTGCGATTTATGCTTCACGTGCTAATCTCAGTCCTGTCCTTGTGGAAGGAATGCAATTGGGTGGACAATTGATGATAACAACCGAGGTGGAGAATTTTCCAGGTTATCCAGATGGGGTAGAGCCTTATCAAATGATGGACGACATGCGTCGTCAGGCAGAACGCTTTGGCACTAAGTTTGTGTCAGGTGTGGTAACGAAAGTAGATTTCTCTTGTTCTCCAAAGAAAGTTTGGGTTGAGGATGATCAATTGTATGAGGCAGATACCGTGATTATTGCTACAGGCGCGAGTGCTAAGTTTTTGGGTATTCAGTCCGAAGAGGATTACAAGGGAAGAGGAGTGAGTGCATGTGCGACCTGCGATGGATTCTTCTATCGCAAGAAGACTGTGGCCGTAGTAGGTGGTGGCGACACTGCCTGCGAGGAGGCGAACTATTTGGCTGGTCTTTGCGAGAAGGTGTATATGATTGTGCGCAAGCCATATTTGCGCGCTTCAGAGATTATGCAGCAACGAGTGAAAAATAATCCAAAGATAGAGATATTATTTGAACATAACACATTGAATCTCACAGGTGAGACCAAGGTAGAAGGTGCGGATCTGGTGTATAAGAAAGGAACACCAGAAGAAGAAAATCGCCATATCGCAATTGACGGTTTCTTCCTTGCGATAGGTCACAAGCCTAATACCGACCTCTTTGCAGAGTACCTTGAGCGCGATGCTGAAGGATACATCAAGGTAGAAGGTCATAGCCCATGCACCAATGTGGCAGGTGTGTTCGCTGCGGGTGACTGTGCAGATCCACATTATCGTCAAGCCATTGTGGCTGCAGCAAGTGGTTGCAAGGCTGCTATGGAAGCAGAGAAATACTTGGCTGCGATGGGATGAAATAGGAGAGATAACAAAAAGTGAAATGAAGAATATACGAAATTTTTGTATTATCGCCCACATTGATCACGGCAAGTCCACCTTGGCGGATCGACTGATTGAGTACACAGCTACAGTGGACAAGCGACTGATGGAGAATCAAGTGCTGGACGATATGGATTTGGAGAAAGAGCGTGGTATCACGATCAAATCGCATGCTATTCAGATGCAATACAAAGGCTATACGCTGAATTTGATAGACACTCCAGGACACGTGGATTTCTCTTATGAGGTGAGCCGAAGTATTGCTGCCTGCGAAGGCGCGCTTTTGATTGTAGATGCTTCGCAAGGTGTGCAAGCGCAGACTATCTCCAATCTCTACATGGCGTTGGAACATGACTTGGAGATCATCCCCGTGATGAATAAGTGCGATATGGATTCGGCTATGCCTGAGAAAGTAGAGGATGAAATCATCGACCTGCTTGGCTGTAAGCGCGAGGAAATACTGCGTTGTTCGGCGAAGACGGGTGACGGAGTACCAGAGATATTGGATGCTATCATCGACCGCATTGCTCCTCCCGTGGGTGATCCAGAGGCACCGTTGCAATGTTTGGTGTTTGACTCGGTATTCAACCCATTCCGTGGAATTATTGCCTACTTCAAGGTAGTGAATGGTACGATGAAGTCGGGTGACCGTGTGCGCTTCTTCAACACAGGTAAAGAATATGATGCCGACGAAATAGGTGTATTGAAGCTGGGTATGCAACCTACGAAAGAGATTTCGGCAGGTAATGTGGGATATATCATTTCGGGTATCAAAACCTCAACAGAGGTAAAGGTGGGCGATACGATCACACATGTAGCACGTCCTTGTGAGAAAGCTATTGAAGGCTTTGAGGAAGCGAAACCGATGGTGTTTGCGGGCGTGTATCCAATTGAGGCAGAGGATTTTGAGGACTTGCGTGCTTCGTTGGAGAAACTGCAGTTGAACGATGCAGCCTTGACCTTCCAGCCAGAGTCGTCGGTGGCATTGGGCTTTGGTTTTCGTTGCGGATTCCTTGGTCTGCTCCACATGGAAATAGTCCAAGAGCGCCTCGACCGTGAGTTTGACATGGATGTGATAACTACTGTACCTAACGTAAGCTACAAGGTTTATACTAAAGATGGCGCGATGCACGAGGTACATAACCCTGCGGGTATGCCCGACATTACAGTGATTGACCGAATTGAAGAACCTTACATCCGTGCTAGCGTGATTACAACGAGCAATTATATTGGTCCTATCATGACCTTGTGCCTTGGCAAGCGCGGCGAATTGGTGAAGCAAGAGTATATCTCTGGCGACCGTATGGAGATATTGTACGATATGCCATTGGGTGAGATTGTGATTGACTTCTACGATAAATTGAAATCCATCTCCAAGGGCTATGCTTCGTTCGATTGGCACCACAATGGTTTCCGTCCAAGTAACCTCGTCAAGTTGGATATCCTGCTCAACGGAGAGCAAGTGGATGCACTCTCGACGCTGACCCACCGTGACAATGCCGAGAGCTTTGGTCGCCGTATGTGCGAGAAACTCAAAGAGTTGTTGCCTCGTCAGCAGTCTCATATTGCTATTCAGGCTGCTATCGGTGCGAAAATTATTGCCCGTGAAACGGTAAAGCAGGTGCGAAAAGACGTGTTGGCAAAGTGCTATGGAGGTGACGTGAGCCGTAAGCGCAAGTTACTGGAGAAACAGAAGAAGGGTAAGAAACGCATGAAGCAGATTGGTAATGTGGAAGTTCCACAAAAAGCGTTCCTTGCTGTGCTAAAATTGGATTAATGGCATAGAAATTGTGTACTATATTTTAAAAATAATCTTTTTATGATGCAAGATATTGTTCATAGTGTTTGGAGCTTAATCCCATTTTTGTTAATGCTCTTGATTATTGCAATAGCCCCCTTGTTTGTGGCTGAGTGGTGGGATAGTAATCGTCATAAATTAGCAGTGACTATTCTTTTGGTAATTCCTACGGCTGTGATATTGGTGATGGGAGGTATGGCGCAAGAGCTTGAACATCAGATACTTGGTGATTATATACCATTTATTGTTTTGCTGACATCGTTGTATGTGATAACTGGTGGTATTCATCTCTCAGGTGATATTAAAGCCAAACCTTGGGTGAATACGGTCTTTTTAGCAGTAGGCTGGTTGTTGGCTAGTTTTATGGGGACTACGGGAGCGGCAATGCTATTGATTCGACCGCTACTAACAACAAACCAGCAACGCGAACACAAGGTGCATACAGTACTATTTTTCATAGCATTAGTAGCTAATTGTGGTGGATTGTTGACTCCGCTGGGTGATCCTCCTTTGTTCATGCTCTTTTTACGTGGGGCTGATTTTGGGTGGTTTATAACCTTATTCCCTCAATGGCTGTTTGTGGGACTTGTGCTGCTGATGATGTACTTTTTGTTAGACACCTATTACTATAAACGAGAGCATTGGACGGCTCTTTCAGCTGACGCACGTGAACACAAGCATTTGAAGTTACAAGGCAAGACTAATCTGCTCTATCTTTTGGGTGTTATTCTGGCGGTTGCGATTATTCATCCTGGATATATTCCTGAGATGGCGAATCCAGATGCTCATCTATGGGTGAAGTACTTGCGAGAGATAGTGTTGATTATCTTGACACTCATGAGTTTTCACTCAACGAAACCATATGTACGTTATGAACTAAACAAATATTCTTGGTCGCCTATCATAGAGGTTGCGGTGTTGTTCTTGGGTATTTTTGTGACTATGACTCCTGCGTTAGGTTATTTGAGTACACATGCAGAAATGCTCGGTTTGACACATGTTTGGCATTTCTATTACACTACAGGTGCTTTGTCATCTTTCTTGGATAATACTCCTACGGCAGTGGCATTCCACAGTGTGGCAGCGGGTTTGTCTCCAGACCAGATGATGGCCTTTGGTGGCGAGATGGTAGCTGGGATACCAGAGATATTGTTGAAGGCAATCTGCTTAGGAGCGGTGTTCTTTGGATCTATGACATATATTGGTAATGGCCCAAATTTTATGGTAAAAGCCATCGCAGAAGAGAATGGCGTACAGATGCCATCGTTTGTTGGGTATATATTTAAGTTCTCACTGATCGTTCTTTTGCCAGTGTATATTTTAGTACAATTGATATTTCTATAAATAATTAACAATGTTGAATTAAGAATTATGAATTTGTTTGAACAGATAAGCGAGGACATCAAGAAAGCAATGCTCGCAAAGGATAAAGTAGCATTGGATGCACTTCGTGGTATAAAAAAAGAGTTTTTGGAGGCTAAGACAGCCAAAGGCGGTGATGGTGAATTGCACGATGATCGTGCTTTGCAAATCTTACAAAAGATGGTAAAGCAACGCAAGGAGGCAGCAGAGATGTTCCGCGCTGCTAATCGTCCAGAGTTAGCAGACGACGAGATGGCGCAATGTGCTATCATTGAGCGTTATCTACCTGCTATGATGTCTGAAGACGAATTGAAAGTGGTGTTGTCTGACATCATTGCACAAGTTGGTGCTGTTGGCCCACAAGATATGGGTAAAGTTATGGGCGTAGCTACCAAGCAATTGGCTGGCAAAGCTGAAGGTAAGACGATCAACCTTATCGTTCGCCAACTACTGAACCCTTAAAATTCTTGAAACGTTTACAAAAAAAGCACTCTCAAATCTGAGAGTGCTTTTTTTATTACAAGGTTAATTATTCTCCATCATGCGCATGCAATTGTTGAACATAAATAGCGTGCATCATTTTCTCACGCTTCACCTCTGATGGCTTGTTGAATTGTTGACGACGACGAAGCTCTTTCACAACACCTGTCTTGTCGAATTTGCGTTTGAATTTCTTAATCGCGCGCTCGATGTTCTCACCTTCTTTCACTGGAACTATGATCATTGCATACACCTCCTTTTTGTTTGCTCTCCAGGCAGTTAGCCCGTTCTGAGTGATAGCGGATGTTTAAGTCTCCCGCTTGACCTTTATATGGGTTAATATTCTATAAACTCTAAATTGTAACGCCTTTTGGTGCGTTTTCTAAACTAAGAATCCCACCTAACGTTTGTTAGGCGGGATTCTTGTACCCAGAGCCGGGGTCGAACCGGCACAGGGGTGATCCTACTGGTGTTTGAGACCAGCGCGTCTACCGATTCCGCCATCTGGGCTTGTTTCTTTCGAAATCGTCTGCAAAGGTACTGCTTTTTTTTGAGATGACCAAATATTTCAGAAAAAAAATGTCATTTTATGTGATTTTCTGTGTTTGATTCATAAAAATAGGTAATAATTAGGCGGTTAGTTGTATAAGTTACGTTAAAATGTTGCATATATGCAAAAAAATCATTACCTTTGCAGCGGAATTGTGTTGTAGGGACTTTTCGCCCCATAACACTTTTAAAACGATTAGAACTCTTGAAACTTTTAGAACTTTTATAGATATGGCAACACAAGAAGAAACCTTTAAGAAATTAGTCGCACACTGCAAAGAGTACGGCTTTGTTTTCCCAAGCAGCGAGATTTATGACGGTCTCGGCGCCGTGTATGACTATGGTCAAAACGGTGTAGAACTCAAGAATAATATCAAAAAATACTGGTGGGATGCTATGACCATGCTCCACGAGAATATCGTGGGTATTGATGCAAGTATTTTCATGCACCCAACCACTTGGAAAGCATCTGGTCACGTGGACGCATTCAACGATCCACTCATTGATAATAAGGATAGTAAAAAACGCTACCGCGCAGACGTGCTTATCGAGGACCAACTCGCTAAGTACGACGAGAAGATTGAGAAAGAAGTAGCCAAAGCCCGCAAACGCTTCGGCGAGAGTTTCGACGAGGAGATGTTCAAGCAAACCAATGAGCGTGTGAAGGCCAATGTGGAGAAACGTAATGCGTTGCACGAGCGTTTTGCTACAGCACTGAACGATAGCAACTTAGAGGAACTTAAACAGATTATCCTCGACGAAGAGATCGTTTGCCCTATCTCTGGTACACGCAACTGGACCGACGTACGTCAGTTCAACCTCATGTTCTCTACCGAGATGGGTTCTACTGCGGATGGCGCCATGAAGATCTACCTCCGCCCTGAGACTGCGCAAGGTATCTTCGTAAACTACCTCAACGTACAAAAGACAGGCCGCATGAAGATTCCTTTCGGTATCGCACAGATTGGAAAGGCTTTCCGTAACGAGATCGTGGCTCGCCAGTTCGTTTTCCGTATGCGCGAGTTCGAGCAAATGGAGATGCAATTCTTCGTTCGTCCTGGCGAGGAGATGAAGTGGTTTGAGTACTGGAAAGAGTTCCGCCTCAAATGGCACAAAGCTCTTGGCATGGGTGATGAGAACTATCGCTACCACGATCATGACAAACTCGCTCACTATGCGAACGCGGCTACAGACATCGAATTCCAGATGCCATTTGGATTCAAAGAGGTAGAGGGTATTCACAGCCGCACAGACTTTGACCTCAGTCAACACGCACAATATAGTGGTAAGAAAATTGAGTATTTTGATCCAGAACTCAATAAGAGTTATACACCATACGTCATTGAGACATCTATCGGTGTGGACCGTATGTTCCTTAGCGTGATGTGCGGTGCGTACAAAGAGGAACTACTCGAGGGTGGTGACACTCGTGTGGTATTGAATTTACCTGCGGTTCTCGCTCCTGTAAAAGCATGTGTAATGCCACTCGTAAAGAAAGATGGTCTGCCAGAGAAAGCACGTGAGATTATGGATATGCTCAAATATGACTTCCATACTAACTACGACGAGAAAGACTCTATCGGCAAACGTTATCGTCGTCAAGATGCTATTGGTACGCCATTCTGTATCACAGTGGACCACGACACCTTGAACGACAACTGTGTGACGATCCGCCATCGCGATACTATGGCTCAAGAACGTGTGAATATCAATGACTTGCATGCTATTTTGTCTAAAGCATGCAACATGCGTGAGACTTTCAAGAAGTTGAAATAAAACGTTATTTTGTACGAATATACAATTAAAAAGCACCTCATTTTGAGGTGCTTTTTGGTTGTATTTGCTGGATTAATTGGTTGCTTTTCTACGTTTGATAACTGCTTTGACAATAAAATAAAGAATGCCTACTCCAAGTAACGCGATGATAATGATGCTTAACTCATGGCTATATGCATGAATTAAATCCATTTGACCATGAGCGATATAGCCCAGCAGTGCCAAAACAAGATTCCAAATGCCAGCCCCTAAAAATGTATAAAATAGAAACCAACCAAAATGCATTTTGCACAAGCCTGCAGGAATACTGATTAACTGGCGAATACCAGGAATTAGTCTTCCCACGAAAGTGGACACCTTACCATGCTCGTTGAAATAGTCTTCCGCTTTCTGTACCTTTTCGGACGATAGTAGGCAAAGACGTCCTAATCTGCTATCTGCAAAGGCATAGATAATGGGACGCCCTAACCACATGGCTAATAGGTAGTTAATAATTGCTCCGAGCATTGCTCCCAATGTTCCGAATAGTACAACGAGTAAGACATTCAGCGGATAGCTGTTGGTTGTATGAAGGCTACTTCCTTCAATACCTGCTACATATGCTGCTGGTGGTACAACAATCTCACTTGGAAATGGGATAAACGATGACTCAATTGTCATTAGTGTAGTAATTGTTGCATAATTCATGTTTCCCGCATACCAATTTTCTACTTGATTAATGAGGGATAATTGTGTGGTGTCAGTCGTGTTCTCTTGTGCAACCACTGTAAAACTAATTGCAATATATGCAATAAAAATAATCAGTCTTCTCATCTTAATTTAAAATTCATCATTCTAACTTACTCTATTTCCCATTGTTCAAGGGTTGCTGTCAATTGGTCGAATGTTTTAGCCTTACTCTGCTCGCGTATTTGCATAATCTGTTGATTTACAGCCATATCATATGTCTCTTCTGCTACGTTGCGTATGACTCCCAGTGCTATAGGCAATGTGGTGTCGCCTTCCTGTCCCATCATGGATAACATGCGATGCATTGTTGGATCGGGTGTTGTAGCGTCGTGTGTCAGCACTCGATTATCATCCGCATTTACTACAATCAACCGAGGCAATAGCCCTTGGCTATAGTCTAATGCCAGACCTTTGTCTTTAGCAGTACCGAAAATCATCTTTTCACCATGTTTCAAAATGATAGAACGTTCTGCGCGTTGTTCTCTATCGGCAATCCAATTGTGTGTGCCGTTATTGAATATCACGCAGTTGACTAAGCACTCAATGACGCTGGCTCCTTTGTGTTGATGCCCCTGCACCATGCAGTCTATGGTCGTAGGCATATCTACATCTAGTGTTCGTGCGAAAAAAGTACCACGCGCACCAAAAACCAATTCAGCAGGAATAAAAGGTCGTTCTACAGTGCCGAATGGACTAGATTTGCTGACAAACCCTTTGGGTGAAGTAGGTGAGTATTGTCCTTTGGTCAATCCGTAGATACGGTTGTTGAATAGGCATATATTCAGGTCTACATTGCGGCGCAACTCGTGGATAAAGTGATTTCCACCGATTGCAAGGCAGTCACCATCGCCTGTCATCTGCCACACGCTGAGCTCAGGATGACTGGTCTTGACACCTGTCGCGATAGCACCGCCACGACCGTGGATGGTGTTGAAACCATAGGTATTCAAGTAGTGTGGCATACGACTGGAACATCCTATGCCAGATATGACCACCGTCTGGTGGGTAGGTATGCCTATTTGTGCCATCGCTTTTTGCAATGCCATGTTGATGGCGTGGTCGCCGCAACCAGGACAGAACTTTACATATTGATCGCTTTTAAATTGACTTGCTTCCATACTCCGTTGGTTGTTAGATGTTTTTAACGAAATTCACAATTCTATCCACTGCAAATGGTTGCGCGGTCATTTCATTGTACTGTAACAAGTGAATGCCTTGAATTTGACTGCGTAGATATCCAGCCAATTGACCGCTGTTTAACTCGCAGACAATCAATCTTTTGTAGCGTTTAAGAATGTCTGCGGTGTTTTTTGGAAGTGGGTGGATATAGTTGAAATGTACCAATGCACAACCTAACTCATTTGCTGCGGCGTGGAGATGCCCTTCAGTGGATCCCCATCCTATCAACAGCGTATCATCAGCGGAATTGCCTTGCACTTCCAACAATGGAATCTGCTCTGCCACTTGTGCTATCTTGGCTTGACGTGCTAACACCATGCGTTGATGGTTGGCAGGATTGGTGCTGATGGTTCCTTTCTCTGCATCACGCTCTAGACCAATGTTCCTATGTTCAAAGCCCTCCATACCAGGATATGCCCAATAGCGAATGTTGTGTTCGTCGCGTAAGGCAGGATTGTATCTTCCTTGTAGCTGTTCTGGTGCTATATGTGGCTGAATATCTGGCAATTCGCTGAGTGTTGGAATGCGCCATAGCCCTGTACCGTTCGCCAAATAGGTGTCTGTCAATAGAATGACGGGGGTCATGTTTTCTAGGGCAATTTTCGCGGCTTGATAAGCGAAATCGAAACAGTTTGCGGAACTAGATGCCGCCAACACTACAGCGGGACACTCACCGTTTCGACCATAGATAGCTTGCAGCAGATCTGTTTGTTCGGTTTTGGTGGGAAGTCCAGTACTGGGGCCGCCGCGTTGCACATCAATTACTACCAAAGGCAACTCTGCCATCACCGCTAGACCGATGGCCTCTGATTTTAGACTCAAGCCAGGACCTGAAGTGCTTGTGGCTGCTAAATCGCCTGCAAAAGCGGCACCGATGGCAGTGCAGACACCTGCAATTTCATCTTCTGCTTGAACGACCATCACTCCCATGTCTTTGCGCGCAGCTAGTTCGTGCATGATATCTGTAGCAGGAGTGATAGGGTAGGAACCCAAGAATAGTCGCTTTCCGCACTTCTCTGCTGCTGCTATTAATCCCCATGCGGTTGCTTTGTTACCTGCAATAGAGGTGTATGTGCCATGTGATAATTCGGTAGATTTCTCTACATTGATTGTCTGTATGTTGAGTGCGAGATTGTTGCCGTAGTGGTAGCCGTCTGTCAGTACTTTTACGTTAGGGAGTATGAGTTCTTGCTTCTTTTTGAACTTACCTTCTAAGAATGAAACAGCCTTGTCCACCGGGCGATTAAACAACCAACAAACCAATCCTAAAGCAAACATATTCCGTGATTTGAGGATTGCTTTGTTGTCTAACCCCATGTCCCTCAAACTCTCTTTCGTCATTTGGGTCAATGCAACAGGAACAATCTGTACGCTCTCAGGGATATTTAACTCTGTGAATGGGTTGTCAGTCTTGTAAAGTGCTTTCTCTAAGTCTTTTTTGGTAAGGGAATCGATGTCAACAATGATGACTGCATCATCTTTGAACATAGCACCTTGTGCGCATACTTTTAATGCGGCAGCATTCATCGCGACTATTACATCTGCTTGATCTCCAGGGGTATAGATGCCAGTACCTAATTGTACTTGAAAACCACTTACGCCTCCTATCGTGCCTTGTGGAGCACGAATTTCTGCGGGAAAATCGGGTAGAGTGCTAATCTCGTTACCCAGTATGGCACTCAATGATGCAAACATTGTACCTGTTAATTGCATACCATCACCCGAGTCTCCACAAAATCGAACTACTACATGCTGTTTTGTCATAATTCATGTATTTTTTAAATTCGCGACAAAGTTACTATTTTTTTTTCAAATACGCAAATCTTCTCAGCCTGCACCGCACAATAACCGCACAATAACCGCACAATAATCGCACAATAACCGCACAATTCAGTATTGGTAGTGCTGCAAAAAAGAAGACTTCGAAATCTCGAAGTCTTCTCTGTGGTGCCACCAGGAGTGTTTTTGACCCTAATAATAGGCATAGACACCCTCAAAAATGCGTTAAAAACGACTCCAAGATGCGATTTTGTGTCTTATTCTTAGTTGTTCTTAGTGTTACTTATATAATGTTGCCAAGTGTTGCCAAAAGATTAATCATTGTCTAATAGTTCTACACCTTGCATATTGTACTCTACGCCATCACGGATAATCAACACCTGCCCATCGCGGAAGATTTTTTGGCAATTGGTTGTAGAGGTTTTAATATCATCAACAGCAGTATCTTCCTCTGATATACATTGTATATTCGTAAAATAACTCCATCCTGCATCTGCCTGATAAGCGGTCAGCGATTTACAAGGCACATACAGAGTAATGGATGTTGGAAGGTTATAAAACACATACTCATTACCTAGTGTAGGTGGTACTTCTGCCAAAGATGTTATAGAAGTCAAAGAGGAACAAAAACCAAATTCACCATTTCCAATACTTGTTACACTTTCAGGAATAGTTACTGAGTACAAACTATAGCATTCCCAGAATGCATAACCAGCAATCTGTTTTATACCATTAGGAATTGTGTAATCCCCTTGATAAGAAGTTGGCATATATGCAAAACAATGTGCGTTATATACAGGAGATATCAAACCTGTGCATTTGTTGAATGCCCAATCTCCAATATTCGTTACACTTTCGGGTATATTCACCGATGTCAAACTAGAGCAACTAGAGAAGGCTCCGTATTCAATACTCTCTACGCTATTGCCAATCGTAAGAGATATCAAACTTGAACAATGAGTGAACGCATTCTTACCAATACTTGTCACGTTATTAGGGATAGTGATAGTTGTCAAGGAAGAGCAATTAGAGAATGTCTCATTTTCAATGCTCGTGATATTTTCAGGGAGTGTGATGGAGGTCAAACAATAGCAATGCCAGAACGCATAACTTCCGATACTCGTTACACTTTCAGGGATATTCACCGAAGTCAAACTAGTGCAATAATTGAATGTATCATATCCAATGCTCGTGATATTTTCAGGGAGCGTGACGGAAGTCAAGTTTCTGCAACTAGAGAACGCAGCATTGCCAATACTTGTTACGCTATTAGGGATAGTGATGGAAGTCAAACATTTGCAGTCATAGAATGCAGAACCTCCAATACTTGTTACGCTTTCAGGAATAGTTACTGAGTTCAAATTAGAGCATCCCCAGAACGCACCACCAGCAATTTGTTTTATACCATTAGGAATTGTATAAGCACCTTGGTAAGAAGTTGGCAAATATGCAAAACAATGTGCGTTATATACAGGTGAAGTCAAATTAGGGCATCCATAGAAAACATTGTCGCCGATATTCGTTACACTATTATAGATAGCGACGGACATTAAATCTGAGCAATATGCGAATGCCGCTTGTCCAATGGTCTTCACTCCGTTATGGATAACGACAGACATCAAACCATCGCAACTACAGAACGCCTCATTTCCAATACTTGTTACATTTTCAGGGATAGCGATGGAAGTCAAGTTTCTGCAACCCAAAAACGCACGATTTCCAATACTCGTCACATTGTTTCCAATAGTTACCCAAGTCAAATCATAGCAATTATTGAATGCATCCTCACCAATCCCTGTTACGCTGTAGGTAGTTCCGCTAAAGGTGACAGTAGCAGGGATTGTTGTGTAATCGGAGTATTCATTGATGTATGAATTATAATTTTCTCCACGGAAAGTCACCTCTACTTCATTGGTTTTGTCGGTAAGGATGTTGTAGTAGATACCATTAATGTAAAAATCGTGTGCCCAGAGGACGGTGGTTGTCACGAGGACGAAAAAGAGGGTGAAAAGTTTTTTCATATTTATGTGTTTTTATGTTTGTTTTAGCGTGTTATATTCGCACAATTTTCAGACTGCAAAGGTAATAATATTTTTTTAGATGAGCAAAAAAAACGATTTTTTTTACAAAAAACAACCACCCAAATCGGGCGGCTGCGTATGAAGATTTATTGTAATACCCTGCAAAAATGGAGAAAAAAGTATCAAAATGTTGGTCAAATGTTGCCAAATTTGATGTCCAAGACAAAAGAAAAAACGCTAACAACCTTGTTTTTAAGTCATTAGCGTTTCTTCTTGTGGTGCCACCAGGAATCGAACCGGGGACACAAGGATTTTCAGTCCTTTGCTCTACCAACTGAGCTATGGCACCATGATTTTTCCCAAATCGACCGCAAAGGTACTGCTTTTTTTTGAAATGACCAAATAATTCGAGTTTTTTTTTGAAAAAAATGTATTTATTCAAGCAAAAATACGAAAATATCAAAAAAAAGTAGTAACTTTGCGGATAAAATAAACAAAAATGGATTTGAAAATAATTGCATACGCTCGCAATGGCTTCTCCCAGAAATTTGGCATTCCACGCCAAAGCAGAGAGAATTCGTGCATAGAGACACATATTATATTCGCGCCCGCGTATTGCGTACGCGAGGCATTGCGAGGTATAGAGGAATACTCGCATCTCTGGTTGATATGGGGATTTCATGAGGCAATAAGGCACAAAGGCGATGAGGCAATAAGCGAGGATTTGGATTGGTCGCCTACGGTACGGCCACCGCGATTAGGCGGAAACAAACGTATGGGAGTGTTTGCAACTCGTTCGCCTTTCCGTCCAAACCCAATAGGATTGACTAGCGTAAAACTACTGCGTGTGGAAGATACTAAAGAGAGTGGAGTGGTATTGGTGGTCTCAGGAGCAGATCTATTAGACGGTACGCCGATCTACGACATTAAACCGTATTTGTCGTTCTCGGATAGCCATCCGCATGCGAAAAACGGCTTCGCTGAAGCCACGCAGGATTATCATTTAAGTGTAGAAATAGATGATGTTTTGTTGCAAAAAATCTTGATTAAGGGTTGCCCATGGGATGCCATTTGTGAAATATTGAGTCAGGATCCAAGACCCGCATATCAATCTGATCCAGAACGAGTCTATCATCTTGACTATCATGGCTGGGCGGTGGATTTTACGGTGGATAGCGCAACCGTTTGCGTAAAAAAATGTGTAGAAAAGTAGCTTCTTTCCGCAAAGGGGTTGTGTATTTGAAAAAAAAGATGTAACTTTGCAAGGTGAATTGTGAAAATATATAAATGATGAAAAAAATCTACTCTATTCTTTTGGCAGTGTTTTGCTGCAGTTTGTCATTGATGGCAGAGCCATATGGCTTGTTGATTAATGGTTCTACGAAGTTGGAAGCAACTTCGTTGTCTGAAAAAGATTTCCAAAATCGTGATCAGTTCCTAGTTTCTTGTGTAGAACTGAAGCAGGGGGATAAGGTGCAGTTGCATGATTTTGCCAATGGCGCGGCTTGGATGTGTGCAATTGATCCTTATGGTGAATATCAAAAATTCTCTGGAGGCAAAGAACAGGGGTACTTGATCTGCAATGCCGATGGCAAGTATGATTTTTATATCAAACTGAAGTTCGAGGATGATATGCTCTATATAGGTCCCGCAGAAAACTGTGGCGGCAATGGTAATGGTAATGGCAATGGCAATGAGCCAAATCCTACTCCAGGAGCATCCGTACCAGCGGCATGTTCTGATGTGATGTTGCAAGGCTTCTATTGGGATTCTAATCAAGATAAGCAACATGGTAATACCAAATGGGCAACACTCCAAGCACAAGCTTCGGAAATATCAGCCTATTTTGATCTTATTTGGTTGCCACCTTCAGCGAAATCTACAGGTGGAGTGGGCTACTTGCCTGCTCAATACAGCAACCAGAATTCCGCATGGGGAAATCGAGCAGAACTGGAGAAACTTATTCAGACTTTCCACAATGGAGGATCTAAGGTGATTGCAGATATGGTGGTAAATCACATGAGCAACAAATCTTCCTGGTGCGATTTTCATGAGCAGAACTTCGGTGAATTGGGTTCTTTCACTCCTGATGCTTCTTGGATATGTAGTACCGATGAGGTGAATTCTGATGCTAGTGCAGGTGGCTGTAAAGGGGCTGCCACAGGTCCTTCTGATGATGGATACGGAGGTGAATCAAACTATGGTGCGGCGCGAGATTTAGCACACAACAAAGAGGAAGTGCGTCAGATGTGCCGTGCATATGCAAAGTGGATGATTGACGTTATGAAGTATGATGGCTTCCGCTACGACTATTGCAAAGGTTTTCATAATTCACATATTAGTGATTACAACAAGGCTGCGGCTGCTTACTTTTCAGTAATGGAGTATTGGGATGGTAATCCTACTACCTTGTGGAGTCGAGTGCAAGACGCTGAATGTAACACACTTACCTTCGATTTTGCAGTCAAATATACTGCGCTTAACGATGGTATTGCGAAAGGAAATTATAGAGCATGTAAGGGTGCTGGCTTGTTAGGAATGGGTAAAGGAAAATACTCGGTTACTTTCGTGGATAATCACGATACATATCAACGCGACAACGGTAGTGAATACAAAGGTGATATTCTTCAAGCCAATGCTTATATACTCTCCATGCCTGGCGTTCCATGTGTGTTCTATCCACATTGGAAAGAGAATAAAGCCGCTATCGGAGCGATGGTCTTGGCACGCAAAGCGGTCGGTGTACATTCAGAAAGTCCTGTGACCGATGAGGCAGATAATGGTGGCTATCGCGCTACGGTTACTGGCAAGAATGGTATGCTTATTCTGGAATTAGGCAATAAGGTTTCTACCGCTCAAGCGGGGTATACCAAGGCGGCTTCGGGCAAAGGATATGCGATATGGATCAAAACTTCCACCGTGGTAGCACCTACTTTGATTGTATCTCCAGGAAGTACTACCTACAAGACAGAAACGATGAAGGTGGAGATGCAACTGATTGGTGCAACCGCCTCTTCTGCAATATATTACACATTGGACGGAACGGATCCTAAGACTTCATCTACCAAATTGACTTATACCGAGCCAATCACTATCCAAGGCTCCAAAACGCTCAAGGCATATGCAGTCGCTAATGGCGCTGAGACAGAAGTGCAAACTCATATTTATACGTATCAAGCTCCTCAAGAAACACCATTGACAGTCCGTTTCCTCCCACCTGCATCGTGGAACAAGGTGTACCTCTATGTGTGGGATAATAATGGAAATAATCTTTTGGGATCATGGCCTGGTACTGAATGGGTTACGAAGGATAAAGAGGGCTGGCTGTATCATATGTTTGATGCTGATATTCGCGAGGTAAATGTCATTTTTAACAATGGCGAAGGTACACAATCGAGTGACATCCTCTTGGATCAAGACGCATGCTATACATGGGATGAAATCAATGAAACCGAAGTGCTTTCGGATGACTGTGGAGTGATGGAAGTAGATTTTCAATTGATCGTTACTCCTCAGTCAACTACTTATAAGACAGAGACTTTTACTGTAGAAATGACCACCGTTGGCAATGAACAACCTGCTACTATCTACTACACTTTAGATCAAACAGATCCTAAGACTTCTGGCTCAAAACTGACTTATTCGGCACCAATCACCATTCAAGGAACCAAAACACTCAAGGCTTATGCGGTTGCAGATGGTATTGAGACGGAGGTAGTAACTCACACGTACACCTATCAGGAACCACAGCAAACACCGCTGGTAATCAAGTTCTTCCCTCCCGTTTCTTGGTCTATTGTTAATCTGTACGCTTGGGATATGAGTTCAAAGCCTTTGCTGGGTGCATGGCCTGGTACGGAATGGACTGCTAAGGATGAAAACGGCTGGTTGTACCACGTGTTTGAGCAGGGGACGATTGAGGTAAATGTAATCTTCAATAATGGAACAGCCCAATCACAAGATATCTATGTGGATGAAGACGTATGCTACATATGGGATGAAGAAAATCAGCAAGCTGTTATTGACCCTGAATGTAGCTGGTCTGATGTCGAAGATGTATTCCAACCAAATACCATTCCTGCTCTCGACCTCAATCAACCTATGATGAATGTCTTGGGACAGCAAGTTGGTGCTGATTATCAGGGAATTGTTATTCAAAATGGATATAAATATATACGCTAACTTAATAATAACTTAAAAACATATTTATCGTATGAAAAAAATCTTTACTTTGTTTGCAGCATTGACATGTGCAATGTCTTTCTTTGCTGCTACTGAGACTGTTTACTTTGTAAACGCTGACAATTGGACGGGTACCATCAATGCCTATGCATGGACATCTTCTTCTAATGCGCCTTGGCCAGGTACTGCTGCTACTAAAGAGGCGGAGCAACTTGCAGGTTGCGATGTTTATTCCTACACAGCTGAAACTGGTACGTATGCCAATGTTATCTTCAACAATGGCTCAAAACAAACCGCAGACCTCCAATGGACCGCTGGCAAGTACTTTGTACGCGATGGTTGGTACACCAAGGAGGAAGCGCTCGTTAAACTCGGACAACCAGTTGAGTATGAATCAGTTTATTTCGTTAACGTAGATGGATGGAGTAATGTTAAGATTTATACCTGGAGCCCTTCTCTTGGTGATTGGCCAGGTATTGATATGAAAAAGGAAACCGAGACCATTGGTGGTAAAGAGGTGTGGTCACATACGGAGATCAAAGGTTCTTCTTTTGGTGGTGTGATCTTTAATAACGGAAGTGGAACACAAACTGGCGACCTCCAATGGACTGCTGGCAAGTACTATGTGAAAGACGGTTGGTACACCAAAGAGGAAGCTGAGGCTAAGCTCGCAGGTCCTGTCACTCCTCCTGTGATTACCTATGTTCTGATGGGTGTGAAGGGCGACTGGACTACTGGTATTGCATTGACTGCTAACCCTGAAAACGAGAACGAGTACGTACTCCTTGGACAAGGAATCGCAGAGGGTGACGCGGTTAAAGTGGTAACTCTTACCGATGGAGCTCAAACTGCATGGTGTGGCAATGTGGATGAGGCTTCCGATGCTGAATACACCATTGAAGAGGAGTATGGTAACATCGTACTTGTTCCTGGTATCTACGATTTCTACTACAAAGTAGATGCAGACATGATTTATATTGGTAAGACTCCTGCGACTGGCGTAGAAAATACCGTAGTAGAGAAAAAGGCAACTAAGGTAATTCGCAATGGTCAAATGTACATCTTGCGTAATGGCGTGTTGTACAATGCAGTAGGTCAAGTGGCAGAATAAATCTTTTATTTAAAATAGGCAATGAATCATATTGCCTGAGTACCTAAAATGGGGGATGTTCTCACAACATTCCCCATTTTTTATACAAGTTTATGTTACAATTTTCATTGTTTTTGGGGATTGTCCACCTCGCCAAAAAGCAGTACCTTTGCACTCGATTTTGCAGTGTATTGGTCAATTCCGAATATAAAGTTAGTGATTACTTAGTGATTAGTTAGTTATTAATTACTTATTGCGTTGTCCTTGCACTGTGTATGTGATAATTTACCAAATTTATTAGTATATGAACAAAAAAACACTCATTTTCCTTTCCTTCGTGGCTTGCCTCTTGGTAAGCAGTATGCCTATTTTGGCGCAAGATCATCACCACCACCATCACAACCACGAGAAGAAGTCCGACGCCCATATCGCGGGACACGTCTTAGATGCGCACACCCAGGAGCATCTTTCTTTTGTGAATGTGCAAGTCGAAGGTACCGCCCTCGGTTGCTTAACCGACGAATCTGGTCACTTCTACCTCAAGAACCTTCCCGAAGGCGAACTCACCATCGTCTTCTCAATGATGGGATATGAGACTGAGAAACGTACCGTTACCCTTCGCCGAGATACCCTTATCGAGATGAACGTGGCGATTGCTGAAACATCCTTTATGATTGATAATGTGGTGGTTACTGCTAATAAGTACGAAACCAAACAACGCGAAGTGGCGACCATCGTCAATGTCATTTCGCCACTTATCATTGAGTCAACCACCTCCAATTCCATGGCGGATGTGCTCAATTTCCAAACGGGCTTGCGCGTGGAAGAGACTTGTTCCAACTGTGGTGTGCCACAGATTCGTATCAACGGTCTGGAAGGACAATACACCCAAATTCTCATGGACTCCCGCCCTATCTTCTCTTCCCTCGCTTCTGTCTATGGCTTGGAGCAACTGCCCGCAGGTATGGTGGATCGTATCGAAGTGATTCGTGGTGGCGGTAGCGCACTTTATGGTGCCAATGCCATCGCTGGTGTAGTGAATATCATCACCAAAGAACCGAGCCGTAACTCGTTAAATATCAGCAACTCAAGTGCTTTCACTCAAAAAGGCACCTACGATATCAATACCAACATGAATGCTAGCGTGGTGTCGGAAAACCAAAAAGCGGGACTCTTCCTCTTTGGCGTACAACGCAACCGCCAGCAATACGACCGAGACAATGATGGCTATTCCGACATCCCACACCTCAACTCCACAACGGTTGGCTTCCGCTCTTATTTCAAGACATCCGACTACTCCAAGATCACAGCGGAATACCACCATACCACCGAGTTTCGCCGTGGCGGTTATGGCATTGATAGCCTCCAGCCACACGAGTCGCCACTCACCGAGCAACTCAAGCATAACATCGACGCGGCTACAGCCAAATGGGATATGTACACCGCTGATAATAAGCACTTTGTAAGCGTCTATACCAGTTTCCAACATATCGCTCGCGATAGCTATTTCGGCACCAACTACAATCCAAACGCCTATGGCAAATCTACCGATATCGTGTCTGTGACTGGTGCACAATACCGCTTCTCTTATCCATGTGGAATCATGAATGCCGACCTTAGCGCGGGTGCGGAATACTCCTACAACCAACTCCGCGACCAGATCCTTGGATACGACCGCAATACTCTCCAACGCGTACATCTCGGAGGAGGATATATCCAAAACGAGTGGAAAAACAAGCAATGGTCTATCCTCGTAGGTGGTCGTTTGGAGCAGCATTCTCTCTTGGACAAACCCGTCTTCTCGCCTCGTGCCAATATCCGTTACACACCTATCGAGCCAATTATCCTGCGCCTGAGCTACGCCAGCGGCTATCGTGCACCACAAATCTACGAAGAAGACTTGCACGTAGGTGCAGTAGGTGGGGAGGTCTCGCTTATCTCTTTGGACGAAAACCTCAAACCCGAATACAGCCACTCCATCAGCGGAAGCATTGACATGTACAAGCGATTTGGCAAGTGGGATCTCAACCTTACCCTTGAGGGCTTTTTCACCCAACTCAATGATGTCTTTACCCTCGTGGAGAACGGACACGATGCACAGGGCAACCTATTATTAACGCGTACCAACGCGAGCGGCGCACGCGTGGCGGGTATGAATATCGAAGCCAAGGTGGGCTTTGGTCACTTGCTTACTTTCCAAGCGGGTTATACCTACAACCATAGCCGCTATATCGAACCATTGCAATGGAGCGAGAATCCAAACATTGCACCTCAACGCCGCATGTTCCGTACCCCAGACCACTATGGTTATTTCCTCTGCAATATCGAACCAGTAGAGCATTTCCACATTGTCACCAACGGCAAGGTAACAGGCAATATGCTGGTGCAACACTTTGCAGGATATGTACCAGAGGATGAAGAAGTTACTACTCCTACATTCTTCGAATGGGATATCAAACTTTGCTATGATATTCCGCTCTACAAACATTACACGTTGGAGATTAACGCAGGTGTAAAGAATATCCTTGACCAATTCCAATCCGACCTTGATAAGGGCATGGATCGCGATGCAGGATTTATCTATGGTCCAGCTACTCCACGTACTTTCTTTGCTGGAATTAACTTGAAGATATAAAATCAGTCGAGGAATTAATTGTGCGCCCATCCGAGAGCAAAAACAGAAACGCGACAGCCTCGGATGGGCGTCATTTGTTTCATGCACTCAAATAGAGTAGAGCCAGACGTGATGACATCATCTACCAATAGAATGTGTTTTCCTTTCCAATCTTCTGGATAACGAATTGAAAATAAGTCTTTTACGTTTTCTTTACGATGGTGAAATTCGGATTTTGATTGATGAGGATTATTGCGAATGCGTATCAAGTGTTCGGTATCTATGGAGATACCAAGCACTTTGTTCAATCCTTTGCATACATACTCAGCTTGATTGAACCCGCGCTCATGCAAACGATATGGATGTAGTGGTACAGGAACTAACAAATCTACATCTTCCAATAAGTCACTACCTACGTATTCTTGGGCTGCAATTATTCCTAATTCGTAGAAAATCTGTGGGTTAGGATGTGAACCAAATTTACCTCGCTCAATCAACGAACGGAGTATTTTCCCGCGTTCTCGATTATAGTAGGCAAAAGCTGCTCCTCGTTCGTAATGAATCTTTTTGCTTTCATGTGTGATGTGTTCGGCAAAGAGCATGTCTATGCCGTTTTGGTCGATATGAGCATGCTCAGTGCGGACAATAGAGGATACACAAGAGGAGCAGATGGTCTGCTCCTCTCCTAATATTTTCATTCCACATGCTACGCAACAACGAGGAAACAATAGTTCCAATATCGCTTGTTTGCATGTAGAGATGAACGACATTCGTAGGTCTATTTCTTGATTATCTTCTTCCTCTCATCCAACCTGCAAATCCGCCTAACCCAGAATTAGTTTCATTAGAGGATAGGCTTGCATCTAATTCATCTCCGAAATCAAGGATTATCTCACCGCTCTCTTGTACAATGGTTTGAGAATCATTGAGTTGCAATGGGACTTCAGCGGGTGGAGTAGGGGGGAATACCTCTGTTGGCTTTTCAGGTGCAAAGGTGTTTTCTTTGCTTTCACCATAATGAATTTCGATAGCTTCTTCCACGGTCTTTTTGCCCACCGCATCATTCAATCCAGGGATGTTAGAAACCTCGAAACCTGTGGCAACAATCGTTACACGTACTTTGTCTTCGAGTGTTTCGTCCAGTGATGCACCCCATTGCACCTCTACATCTTCGCCTATTTCGTTGACAAACGAATGGATTTGTTCTATTTCTGACATGATGAGTGCATGCTCAGTCGTTGTGTAAATCTGCAATAGTAAGCGTGTAGCTCCACGTACATCTGTATTTACAAAAGGAGAGTGTAGTGCCTCATGAATAGCTTGGGTGATTCGTTTCTCACCATTGGCACAACCTACACTCATAATGGCTACATTACCATTCTTTAAGGTGTTATACACGTCGGCAAAGTCGGTGTTGATATACCCTGGCACAGTGATAATCTCTGCTATTGCTCGAGCTGCATTGGCAACTACATCATCCGACTTGGAGAATGCGTTCAGCATGTTAAAATCAGGGTATATCTCGCATAATTTTTCGTTGTTAATCACTAAGATTGCATCCACTTGCTCAGCCAGTTGAGCTACGCCAGTCATGGCCTTTGTGATTTTTCTTTTTCCTTCGAATGCAAATGGAATAGTTACGATACCTACGGTCAGAATACCCATTTCGCGGGCTACACTCGCTACAACTGGCGATGCACCAGTACCTGTACCACCACCCATTCCTGCAGTGAGAAATAGCATTTTGGTACCATCATTCAATGCCTCTTGAATACGCTCGCGATTCTGCTCTGCATAGTCTTGGGCTACCTCAGGTTTGCCACCTGCACCCAAACCTGGTCCTAATTGCAACTTCGCTGGCACACTACTGCGTTCTAGTGATTGTTTATCAGTATTGCAGATCAAGAAGGTGATATCCTTTACCCCTTGGGCATATAGGTAGTTTACTGCATTACAACCACCACCACCTACACCCATAACTTTGATAATCGAATCTTGAGCCAAATCCAAGCCCAAATCATTAATTACATCTACCATATATCTCTATAGATTAATTATTTACGTTTTGTTCTTGTACTCCATCTTGGTCAGTAAATAGAGTGAGAGTCTTTTCTTCTAATTTGCCTTTTATGATGTCAATAAGGCTTTTGTTGTTTTTGATGCCGATTGGGTGGGTTGCGCGATGCGAAGCACCTAATAGCAGTGTACCTACCAATGAGGAATATACTGGCATACACATCTCATCAAGAGTGTCTGGCGTTAACCATGATGCATGCGAACCATACATTACTGGAATGCTTGTCTTGGACTGAATGTATTGCAGCATGCCTTGCAGCATGGCGCCGCCGCCCGTGATGTATAGAACTTTAAAGCGATCGGCCTCTTGGTTAATCTCGTTGAGGAGTGGTGTGATGATTTGTTCCAAACGGTCTGTGATGATGTCTGCGAGCTCAACCGCCAGCAATGAGACTTCACCTAATGGCAACTTGGGGGCAGGAATACGAAAGCGATGATTGGTTTGTACTAAATCTGCGGTAGCCCATCCGTATTTGCACTTGAGTTGTTCTGCATAGGCTAAAGAGATGCCTATTTGCTCAATATCGCGAGTAATGTCGTATCCTCCCATCGGTACTACTCTATTGTACAAATATTGACTACCCTTGTAGGCTGTCATAGTCGTTGTTTGCGCTCCGAAATCTAAGATTACGCAGCCATTCTCCATATCTTCATCCGAAGCTATCGCGGTAAGTAATGCATCTGGGCGAACATACATATGTTCCAATAATTTGCCTGACCGATCGAAGCTATCGCTAACTTTTTGTTCTAATTCTTTTTTTCCTACAAAAGCTATGTAATGTCCCTCTATCAATGCTGCTTGTTGGTCTGGTGTTGGTAGCGAATCTTGCTCGACGCCATCTAATTTATAGAAATATGGAACCAAATCCAATACGGCTGCATTGGGATAACGTCGTTCGATTTTTTGCTTGCACTCTGCTTCCATAGAGTCTAACATCGCTTGCATAATCTCTCGTTTGCGAATTTGGTCGCGTTTAGAACTTACAGGAATAATCTGCATCGTTCTGCCGCCTACACATGCAAATGCCGAAGGTAATGCATCGATATGAATACGATTGGACAATAATCGCAGTACTTCATTAATCATGTATCCTGCATCCGTTGTGTTATCAACAATACCTTTCTTGACACAATCAAACTTGTTGGATGACTCTACACCAAGTACATGTAACATTCCATTTTCTGTCATTTCTGCTGCCATAGCGCGCACGCTATGACTACCCATGTCTATTGCTACTAATGGAACGGATTGTATTATCTGTTGTTTTTTCGCCATAATCTTCTTTCTATTAGTTATTTCCGACCTACTACTTGTCCATTGAATCGCAAATCGTATTCGCGGTAAGTCGGATGACCGATATTATCAAGTCCTTGAGTGT
>JAZOVR010000075.1:0-24877 GCA_045658785.1 Paludibacteraceae bacterium
AAAGCAAAAAAATGCGATAAGGTGGCAAGGTGGGGATTCTTATTGCATTATGCTATCTATCTTTTATTAGTCAATTAGGTTATGCGGTTGTCTAAGAATCCACCGAATGGGAATAAAACAAGTTCTTAGATTTCGGCACAATCATTAGTACATTAAATTAATTATAAGTATGCTAAAAACACCTATACATTTTAACAAAATACAAATCGAATACGGATTCACTCCCGAAGAATACTATGAGGAACTTTTAAAACCCAAGTACAACCAAGAACCTTATACCAAATGTTCCCTCAATGAGGACATGACAGCTGTACATGTCCATATGATGTTCGCTACTAATCCTTGTTACATCATGGATCATGCAGCTAAACGTGCGTATGTTTTTATTGATGAACACTATCAGTTACAAACAGTTACACATGATGATATTGTTTGGGATAGTCTTCAAGGACTTGGTGTGGAAGTTGTTAAACGAGCAAGAGGTCTGCATGTATTTTATCCATTTTCTATTGGCTCCTTCTGTGAAGGTGTTGCTATGGTTACATGGCAACTCCAACGTGATGGAGGATACTATGATAATGGATATGGTTGTTCTTATCGCGGCGATAAAGAAATAAATATATACGGATTTATTGATAAACAATGCCGAGTGGTAATCCCCTTTCAATTTGTGAAGGACTGCAATGAACTCCTACAACTACAACTGCAAGCAGTTAAAATAAACAAGCAAAGAAATCCTGAATGAATATGATAGATTCCTGACTATCCTACAATCGTCTTATCTCGCCCAAGGGGCTCGAACGATTAATCGCAAGCGATTTTTCGGCACAAAACCCCTTCCATGCCGAAGATTTTTACAGCATTATTATAGAGACACGTTTATAGAAAGCCACAGAAAGCCCACAGATCTCCCACAGATCTCCTATGGTGCTCCCGAAACCTGCAGCACGCCTATTCCTCAAAATGAAGAAGTGACTTTTTAGACAAATCTCACCAATAAATCACCATTTCACAAACCAGAACTTGCATATCTGCAAATTTTTCCGTACCTTTGCAGCGGAAAATCAAACAACTATGGACAACCAAAATCAAATAATCCTCTATCAAGACGACAACGATATTACTCGTGTGTCCGTACGCTTTGCAGATGAGGACTTGTGGCTGACACAGAATCAGTTAGCCGAAATCTATTGTACAACACAAGAGAATATATCTATGCATATACGCAATATATATGCAGATAACGAATTGGACGCAAATCGAACTTATAAGGATTTCTTATTAGTTCGCCACGAGGGTAACCGTCAGGTACAGCGCAATATTGCCCACTATAATCTAGATATGATTATTGCGCTCGGCTATCGTGTGCAATCGCAAGTAGCTACTCGCTTCCGCCGTTGGGCTACACAACGTTTGCACGAGTATATCCAAAAGGGATTTTCTATGGATGATGAGCGACTCAAACAAGGTGGCAATCGCTATTTCCGTGAGTTGCTGCAACGTATCCGAGATATCCGCAGCAGCGAACGCAACTTCTACCAACAAATAACCGATATTTACGCCACTTCAGTGGACTATGACCCACGCAGCGAAATGACAAAGATGTTCTTCGCTACCGTCCAAAATAAATTGCACTATGCAGTACACGAACACACTGCTGCCGAAGTGATATATGAGCGCGTGGACAATGAGAAACCTTTTGTTGGAATGACTAACTTCCGAGGTAACTATGTGACCAAAGATGATGTGAAGATAGCTAAGAACTATCTTTCAGAAATAGAACTTCAACGCCTCAACCTCTTAGTATCGGGCTTCTTGGATTTTGCGGAGTTCCAAGCTTTAGAGATGAATCCAATGACCATGCAGAATTGGATAGAAGCATTGGATGGTCAGATTATTGCACATAAACGCAAACTATTGGAGGGTAAAGGTACAGTCAGCCATCAGCAAGCCATCGAGAAAGCCGAAAAAGAGTTTGAGATTTACCGCCAACGCGAGATGCAACTCCTCGAAAGCGATTTCGACCGCGAGATAAAAAAACTAAAAGAGAAATAAATTTCGCTTGTAATATCCAACTGAAGGTGCTATCTTCGGCACAACTTTCGGCACACAAAAAGTTTTTTCAAAAAAAATCCACCCTTGCGGAAGTGGTTATAATACAGCAACTTCCGCATGCTTTATATGCCAAATTTCGTCCTAAAGTCTCCAACCTTCGGCACAAAACAAGTATAATGCCGAAGATTTTTGCAGCATTATTATAGAGACACGTTTATAGAAAGCCACAGAAAGCCCACAGATGTCCCAGAGATCTCCTATAGTGCTCCCGAAATTTGTAGGTAACTTTCGGTACGCAAAACGTTTCTGATTACTAATGCCGCCATTTAAAACACACTCAATATAAACTCTTTGCACATATTTAGCAGAAAAGATTTTGTGATTTCAAAAAAAAGTATTACCTTTGCGGTGATTTACTTATCACTCATAACTTATAGCTCATAACTAATACTTCATAACTAATCCATGCAATACCTATCTCCAGCAGAGGCGGTGCGCCTCGTGAAGTCAGGCGACACGATTGTCGTACAAGGTTCAACCTCCATACCTATGGTACTCTTGCGCGCGCTTACTGAGCGTGCAAGCGAACTGCGTGATGTGAAAGTCATCTCGGGTTTTGGTATACACCCCGAAGAAGCACCATACGCCAAAAAGGAACTCATGGACTCGTTTCGTGCGCTGAATATATTTGTCCCCAACAACCTACGCCGTGCAATGAGAGAAGGAGTGGCAGATACTATCCCATGCTTCTTGGGTGAAGTGCCATTTCTCTTCCGTAGTGGACAAGTGCCTGTGGATGTAGCGTTTCTGAATGTGAGCGAACCCGATGAGAATGGCTATTGTTCTTATGGTATCAGTGCCGACATTGCTTTCTCGGGTGCCGAATGTGCGAAGACCGTCATTGCACAAGTAAACAAATACATGCCTCGTACCTTTGGCGACCCTGTCATACATATCAGCCAGATTGCTGCTATGTGCCGTGGAGATGAGCCACTAATAGAAGTGCCAACCCCTGTACCCAGCGAGGTAGAGACACGTATCGGCAACTTCATTGCCAACGAGATTCCTGACGGCGCTACCCTGCAGATAGGTGTGGGCGGAATCCCCAATGCCGTTATCAACGCGCTGAGCGGACATCAGCATTTGGGATTGCATACCGAAGCCATCACCGATGGCGTTTTACCACTGATTGAGAAGGGCATTATCGACAACTCACTTAAAAAAATCTACCCTGGTAAGTCTTTGGGCAGCTTGGTGTTGGGTTCGAAACATTTGTACGACTATATGGATGGTAATCCTGATTTCGTAATTCGAGATGTAGCGTTCACCAATGACCCACAAAATATCCGACAAAATCCTAAAGCAATGGCGATTAATTCGGCTGTGGAGGTGGACCTAACAGGACAGATTTGTGCCGATTCGATAGGCGAGACTATCATCTCGGGCGTGGGTGGACAACATGATTTTATGTATGGTGCTTCGCTCTCAGAAGGAGGTAAATGCTTTATCGCATTGCCGAGTATGACGAGCAAGGGACAGAGTAAGATTGTCGCTAACTTGGCACCTGGTGCAGGAGTAGTGACCACACGCTTCCAAGCGCAGTATATTGCCACAGAACACGGCATCGTTTATTTGCGCAACCTGCCATTGGCAGAACGTGCAAAAGCACTCATCAGCATCGCAGACCCATCCGTTCGTGAGGAATTGGAGCGAGCAGCTGTAAAGCGCTTTGGAATAGGATTCCTAAGATTGAGATAAAATGGATTAATCCTCCCGAAAAATGCACAATATTTGTTTATTCCAAAAAAAATGACTACCTTTGCGGACTTTTTGTAAAAACAAATAATCATGAGACGAACCACTATCATAGATTTTGTAGAGAAATACACGCATGAATTTAGCGAGCTGACTTTCCTTCGCGAGAAGGTAAACGGCGTATGGACAGAAACCTCTTTCCGCGAGACACGCGAAGAAGCATACAAGATTGGTGCAGGTTTATTTCAACTTGGCCTCAAAAAAGGGGACAAAGTATCCCTACTCTCTCAGGGTCGTAATCTATGGATTACCAGCGAGTTGGGAATTTTATATGCAGGCGGTGTAAACGTGCCACTAAGCATTAAGCTCACAGAGAGTACCGACCTATTATTCCGCATACAACACTCCGATTCGCGCTTCGTGATTGTGAGCGAGCAACAATTGCCAAAGATTCGCAATATTATTGCTGATTGCCCCAAAGTAGAGAAAGTCATTGTGCTTGATCCTATTGCTGACTATCACTCTAATGAGATGCCTATCAGCGAAGTGATTGCTATGGGTGAGGAATATTTGCAAAAACACGGCGAGGAGTTCAAGGCATTGTATGAGTCGGTTGGGCCAGATGACTATGCCAATATTAGTTACACTTCTGGTACCACTGCAGATCCAAAGGGAATCTTACTTACCCACCGCAACTACACAGCCAACGTGGAACAAGGAGCCAGCGTAATCTCCTGTAAGAAAGGCGATGTGATGCTCATCATTTTGCCCCTTGATCACTGCTTTGCCCACGTGGCGGGTTTCTACACGATGATGTCCTACGGAGGAAGCATTGCTACAGTCCCTGTAGGCAAGACCGCTATCGCTACACTGAAGAATATCCCTATCGCTATCAAAGAAGTTCGTCCTATGCTGATGCTTTCTGTACCCGCTTTGGCACGTAATTTCCGAAAGAGCATTGAAACAAGCATCAAGGCAAAAGGCAAAGTGGTAGAACGCCTCTATGAATTTGCACTCAATAACGCCATTAAATATAATAAAGAGTATTGGAATCGTGGCGGGTGGCAAGCATGGCGTGCACCACTCGTGAAATTGTTTGATAAGATTATCTTTAAGGCAGTCCGCGAAGGTTTTGGTGGTAGAATGCGCTTCTTTGTAGGTGGTGGAGCGCTGTTGGATATTGAGTTGCAACGTTATTTCTGCGCAGTAGGCATGCCTATGTTCCAGGGTTATGGATTGAGCGAAGCGACTCCAATTATCTGCGCCAACTCTAAGGGACATGCTATCTTTGGCTCTAGTGGACGTATAGTTACCCCACTCGATCTCAAGATATGTGATGATGAAGGTAAGGAGGTTCCTCACGGTCAAAAGGGCGAGATTGTTATCAAGGGAGAGAACGTAATGGCTGGCTACTGGAAGAATCCAGAATCTACTGAGAAAACAATCATAGATGGTTGGTTGCATACTGGTGACATGGGCTATATAAGTGATCAACACCCAGGTTATTTGTGGGTGGTAGGACGATTTAAATCGCTACTTATTAGTGCAGATGGCGAGAAATACAGCCCCGAGGGCTTTGAAGACAGCCTAACCGATGGTAGCAAGTATATTGAGCAAGTCATTCTGCACAACAATCAAGATCCTTATACCATAGTGATGATTGTACCCAACAAAGATGCATTGAAAGAATATGCAAAATCAGAGGGATTGGACGCAACGACCATAGCAGGTAAAAAGGCCATGTTGCAGAAGATTCAAGACGAGGTGAACGAATATCGCAATGGTAAGTTTGCAGGTATGTTTCCTGAGCAATGGTTGCCTAAAGCAATCGCCGTATTGCCAGAGGCATTCACAGAACAAAATCATATGGTCAACTCCACGATGAAAATTGTTCGCGGCAAAGTAGAGGAATATTATGCCGATCGTATTGAATATGCCTATACTGCAGAAGGTAAAGAACTGATGAATGAGAAGAATATAGCTGCGCTATAGTTTAGTGGACGCTGTGCCATGGTTTAAGGGTTTAGTGGATGTTACTCATTTTCATTTCCATATCAATCATCGCCATCCTGCTATCCAGTGGGATGTCGTTGCGTGAACGCATAGCCGAATTCAGCAAAGGCGCAGGGCAAAAAGATCTGCTACTGATGGTTTGGATATTCGTGCTGGCAGGCGCTTTTGCATCTTCAGCCAAAGCCATGGGTGCAGTAGATGCAACAGTGAACCTAACACTACAGTTGCTGCCCGCAAATTTCGTTTTAGCAGGTTTGTTCCTATCGGCATGCGTAGTCTCACTCTGTATGGGTACGAGTGTGGGTACTATAGTGGCATTCATGCCTATTGCAGCATCACTGGCAGGCAAAACGGAGATGTCGCTACCGCTGATGGCAGCTGCCATTGTTGGTGGAGCATTCTTCGGCGACAACCTGAGTTTTATCTCAGACACCACGATTGTGGCAACTCAGTCGCAAGGTTGTAAACAAAGCGATAAGTTCAAATATAACTTCTTCTTAGTACTCCCCGTCGCGGTTATAGTATGTCTCATTTACTTACTAATGGGAGCAAGTGCCCACGGAGTGGTAACGGATGAGGCTGTACTATGGTGGAAGATAATTCCCTACATAGCCGTATTACTGTCAGCCGCATTGGGTGTGAACGTAATATTAGTACTGCTAATGGGTAATGTGCTGACAGGTATTGTAGGTATAGCAGATGGTAGTTATACTTTTATGGCATGGACAGAAAGTATAAGTACTGGTATTATGGGCATGAGCGAGCTGATACTGATTAGTATGATGGCAGGGGGAATCTTTGCATTAATCAACAAACAAGGTGTGATGGAACGATTCATCCAATTGGTTTCCAAGCGAATACACACTATTAAGGGTGCAGAACTAAGTATTTGCTTGTTGGTAGGAGTAGTGAACAGCCTCACGGCCAACAACACTGTAGCGATATTGAGCGTAGGTGATATTGCGAAACAGATAGGAACTCGTTTTGGTATCGATCCCCGCCGCAGCGCATCACTATTAGATACAACCTCCTGCGCAGTACAAGGGTTATTGCCTTATGGTGCACAGTTGCTGATGGCAAGTTCATTGGCAGGAATTTCAGCCATGAGCATTATTCCCTATCTATACTACCCCATGCTGATAGGGTTGATCGTATTGCTGACGATCTTGATTCAGTTTAAGGGACGCCGCGTATAGTATTTGCTAGAGGTTCATTTCCTGCCTCAAAGCGGCTATAGGTTAAGAGTTAGAAGCAGGTTTTCCCCATTTCCAGCGATTATGTGTCCAGAGCCAACGCTCAGGTTGTTGGCGGATATTGGCTTCGATCATACGCGCGTATGAGAGGGTTATCTCGTTGTCTGGCATGGATTGTGGATTGTCCGTAATCATCTCAAAATGAATACGATAGTATCCACGTTTAATCGCAGTGATATGCACATATACCACCCCTAAATCAAATTTACGTGCAAGCACCTCTCCACCGTCTAGAAAGGCAGTATCTTGATTAAGGAAAGTAGTCCAAGTATTCGCATTGCGCGGGGATGGTTTTTGGTCTGCAATCAACCCGATGACAAAGGGGTGATCTGCGTGGCGCAGTTGCACCAACTTACGCAATAATACATTTTTCTCGACACATTCTCCACCGCGTTTGCTGCGCAAGAGCAACATAGCATGATCTGCTTTGACGTTCTTTTGTTTGCGATAGACATTGTACTCTACGATGGACTTGTCCATGAACTGCTTTCCTACATCCGCAATCCACTCCCAGTTACATACATGTCCAAGATAGGCAATCACCCCATGTTTTTTTCTCGCCAAGTCCTCTAAAAGTTCCATATTCTCAAAGAACACACGCTCGCGCATTTCTTTGTCGCTCACACGATAGCCATAAATAATCTCCACGATGACATCTGCGAAATGATGGTAGAAGTTATTCGTGATAGCTCTTCGCTCTTCCTCTGATTTCTCAGGGAAAGATAATCGGATATTCTTGCGTACCAATTTCAAACGATAGCGCACCACATAACGGACCAAAGGATAGATCAGATAATCCGACAAGCCATATAATACAGATAGTGGCAGTAGGCTGAATATGCGGATTAATAAGAGCATTTGTGTTTAGTGTTTAGGGATTAGTGGTTAGAGGATTGATGGCAGGTACACGAATAGGAGATACACGACTGGTGTAGCCAATAGCAAGCTATCAAATCGGTCGAGTACTCCCCCGTGCCCAGGCATGAACTTCCCCGAATCCTTGACTCCTAAGGTTCGTTTAAATAGGCTCTCCATTAGGTCACCCAGTGTACCAAAGAGCGATCCAAAAGCAGCGAACAAGAGACTATTGGTAAGCCCCATATGCTCAGTCCATCCTATCCGATAGAAGACGTAGCCCGCTACCAAAGAGAAGAGCAGTCCGCCTATCAATCCCTCCCATGACTTGGCTGGACTGACACGAGGAAACATCTTATGATTTCCCTTTGGCAGTTTGGCCGTTAAACTACCTACGATATATGCCCCACTATCATTCACCCATAAAAGAATAAAGAGTGCCAACATCATCCATTGGCTATGCATCATGACTCCATTCATGAGGGCGAAGGGCAGCGCCACCATCACTTGCCCTGCGCAGAAGTTTCCCCATGCGTTGATAGGCTGTAGTTGGGGTCTAAATAGATAGGCGATAAGTGCAAGCAGCACAATAGCCACATAGGCAACCAATAATCCACGCCATATGCTATCTCCATAGAAAAGGAAATAGCAGGTAGCAAACAACAGTACTGTGGACATCATCGCATAGGTCGTTGTTTTGATGTCTGACCCTAACAATATATGATACTCTCGCACCGCCAACATGCTGATTAGCATGAATAAGATGCCAAAGAATAGGGGATGTCCTCCAAAGGATACAGGTTGCAGCAAAATACTCGTTAGCACTAACCCTGCATACACAATGGCAGAGACTGTTCGCAATAGAAAATTGTTCATAGGTGTCTTTGATTTAAAAGTGAAAGGATTGCAGGCAGTAGAATTAGTGTAGTGAAGGTGTCTCACTACACTAACTTTGCCAAAGCTTCTTTCGTGCGGCGCATAGCTTCGATGATCAAGTTTTCGCTTGTAGCATAAGAGAAGCGTATGCAGTTATCCTCTCCAAAAGCGGTTCCTGAGACCAAAGCTACGTGTGCTTCTTGCAGGAGGAAAGTCACCAAATCGTCGGCATTGTTGATGCATTGTCCGTTATATTGCTTGCCAAAGAAGTCCGACACGTCTGGGAAGAGGTAAAAAGCTCCTTGTGGCTCAAGAACCTTCATTCCAGGAATATCTTTAGCCAATTGCACGATTAAATTACGGCGACGCTCAAAGGCCTTCCGCATCTCCTCGACACAGTCTTGTGGGCCTGCGTATGCAGCTTCGGCAGCCTTTTGTGCGATGGTAGTTGCGCAACTGATGGTCTGTCCTTGTAGTCGTTTTACGGCAGTGATAAGCTCCTTGCTGTGTGAAGCTAACCATCCTATGCGATAGCCCGTCATTGCATACGCCTTGCTTACCCCATTGATGATGATGAGTCGGTCTTCCAATTCAGGGAACTGCGCCAGGGTCTCATGCTTGCCTGTGTAGAGGATATGTTGGTATATTTCATCCGCAAGTACGATTACGTGTGGGTGCTTCTTTAGTACCTCAACTAATGCTTTGAGGTTCTCAAGCGTATAGACAGAGCCAGTAGGGTTGTTGGGTGAGCATAGCATGAGTAGTTTGGTATTGGGCGTGATGGCCTCTTCGAGTTGCTCAGGTGTTAGACAGAAATTGTTGTCCATTGTGGTTTTGATTAGAACGCTCTTTCCCTGTGCGATTTTGACCATTTCTACATAGCTTACCCAACAAGGAGTAGGCATGATGACCTCATCACCTGGTCCGATCAATGCCTCAATAGCATTGCATAGTGCCTGCTTTGCTCCAACAGAGACGACGATCTCGTTGGGATTGTATGGTTTGACAGGATAGTCCTTTAGGTCCTTGTTGATAGTGTCAGCAATAGCTTGTCTTAGAGCAGGAAATCCAGGAGTAGGTCCATAGTGAGAGATATCATTGTTGATAGCGTCAATAGCGGCTTGTTTGACATGCGCAGGAGCAGGGAAGTCAGGTTCACCTACAGAAAGACCGATGACATCGATACCTTCGGAACGAAGTTGTTGGCATAGGGCTGCCACTTGCAAAGTAGCTGACTCTTCGAGTGCAGCAATACGTTGAGAGATTTGCATATTAGTTTATGATTTACTAAAATTAATAATTTGAGTGCAAAGGTACTACTTTTTTTGGAAATACGCAACCATGTGTGTAAAAATTTTGCATATGTCAGGAAAAATATGTAACTTTGCAGCCGAATTAGAAAAAGTAATGTGTGATGTGGAGTTTGTTAGCGATATTCTTTTTGCAATTCACGGATAAGTTGGGTTCTTCGTGTGTGTGCTTGAGTCCATTGGCGCTGGAATTGCGTGCTGAACGTGGTATTGGTATAGACTCTTTGGATTATGCAGTATCTCCTCTATACCTTGATTCGTTGCGTTCGTTGGGTGCTCGTGTGGTTCACACGTCTCGTTGGTTAAACAGCGCTTCGGTGGAGGCGAGTAGTGATGTGTTGCGTCGTATTGATAGCTGTTCGTTTGTATCCTCGATAAGTTTGACTCGTGCGGATGGTGTGTATAGTCAGTGTGGTAAGGATGCAAGTCTAATGGTAAGTGGGATAGATGTATTGGGTTCAAATGGTCAGATCAATCAGTTGCATCTGTCTGCGCTGCATGAGTTAGGTTATATGGGTGAGGGTATTCGTATTGGTGTGGCAGATGGTGGTTTTTACAATGCGGATAAGTTGTCTTTTCTGCCTAAGGATCAGTGTTTAGGTTATTCAGATTTCACGGATGATGTTGATGATTTTTTTGGTGTGACGGGTACTCATGGCACGTTGTGTTTGAGTGCGATAGTTGGCAAGGTAATATGTGATAGTTCGTTGTTTTCGTCGTTGTGTTACGTTGGTACAGCGCCATTGGCGGAATACTACCTATTTCGCACGGAGGAGCATCGTAGCGAGAGTCCGAAGGAGATAGATAATTGGGTGTCGGCGATAGAGATGGCGGATTCGTTGGGTTTGCATATTGTATCGACCTCTTTGGGTTATACTAGGTTTGACGATAGTTCTTATGACTATGTTTATTCGGATATGGACGGTGTTAGTTCTCGTGGTGCTCTTGCTTCGTTGATTGCGGCTCGTAAGGGATTGTTGTTAGTGACCGCGATGGGCAATGATGGCGATAAGGCTTGGCATTACCTCTCCACTCCAGCCGATGCGGATAGTATATTGAGTGTAGGCGCGGTGGATATCTCGGGTAATATAGCATCGTTTTCGTCCTATGGTCCCTCTTGGGATGGTAGGGTAAAGCCCGAAGTGTGTGCATTGGGTAAAGGAACAGTGCTGCTTAATCCAGTTGATGGCAGTATGCTATCAGGCAATGGTACGAGTTTTGCATGTCCATTGATAGCAGGTATGGCCGCCTGTCTATGGTCTGCGTTGCCAAGTGCGAGCAACATGGAGATTCGTGATCGCATTGTCCGTTCATCCGATCGCTATGCTGATCCTGATGCTCATTACGGCTATGGTATCCCCGACGCATGGTTGGCGTACACGCTGTCTCCGAGTAGCTATCTAGAGCCTATCTACGGCGCATCTAGTGCGGAAAAGATAGTCAAAGATGGTCATATATATATAGTAAACGAAGGTCAGAAATACGATTTGTTAGGTAATAAAATCAGGTAAAGACATGCATCGACATCTCCACGACATATCGCCTGCGAGTACCTCCTATGAGATGGGAATGAAGCGGGTGTTGCTCTCTGCGAACGAGAGTGGTTGTAGCATCACTCAGATAGCGGTCATCGAGCTCAAGGCAGGTGAAGCTAGCGCGATGCACATTCACCCCGATTTGCAGGATGCGTTTTATATTCTGTCGGGCGCATTGGATGTGACCATCAATGGTATCGTTCATCATTGCAAGCAGGATGACTTTCTATTTATTGAGCAACTCAACACCTATCAGCTGCATGCCATCACTGATGTTCGTATGCTGGCCATGGGTTGCGTGATTGAGTCTCAACGCACGAAGCTCTACCCAATGCTCTTTGAGCCGAACTTGCAAACCAAGGTGTGGGGCGGCAGCGAGTTGACACATTGGAAGCAACTGCCCGAGCAGCAGCACATAGGCGAGAGTTGGGAAGTGTCGGCAGTAGAGAAAGCACCCTCCGTAATAGCCAATGGCACGTGGGCAGGATACGCCCTCACGGAAGTGATCCATAAGATGCCAGAAGCTATTTTGGGCAAAGAGGTAGCTAGAAAATACCAAAATCAGTTGCCTTTGTTGGTGAAGTTCATCGATAGCAACGATGACCTGAGTGTGCAAGTCCACCCAAATGATGAGATGGCCCAACGCCTGCATAACGGCATGGGTAAGACGGAGATGTGGTACGTGCTGAGCGCTGAGCCAGGCGCTTGTATCTACGCGGGTTTCCAAAAAGCATTATCGCCCGAAGAATATGCGCGTTGTGTGGCAGATGGCACGATCATGGACACCTTGGCAAAACATGAGATACATGCTGGTGACGTGTTCTATATCCCATCAGGACGAATCCATGCCATAGGCAAGGGAGTGCGCTTGGTGGAAGTGCAACAGTCGTCGGACTTGACCTACCGTATTTATGACTATGGCCGAATGGACTTGGATGGTCAGCCCCGTGAGTTGCACACCGATCTAGCCGCAGAAGCACTTGACTATAAGGTATATAGAGAATATCGCAGCGATTATATGGACAAGATAGACGCCGCCAATGCATGCATCGACACCGAGTACTTTACGGTGCGTGTGGTATCGATCAAGGACCCTATTCGCCGTAATATGATCAAGTATGATTCGTTTGCAATACTGACTTGCACGCAAGGTTCTTGCCAAGTGCGTATTCGTAGTACCCACGATGAGATCACCCTACGCGAGGGATATTCGTGCTTGATACCCGCCGCCATCGCGGACTACGACCTCATACCTGCAGCAGGTGCAGTGAAAGTGCTGGAATCGTATATTGACAATAGCACTCAGAGCAGTTTCCGCCGTATGATTTCGCAATTCCTGCATATTAGCGGAGTGTAATTAGGAATTTTGAATTAAGAATTAGGAATTTAAACAATATATTATGACTAAAGATTCAGTAATTTTTGACATCATTGATCGCGAGAAAGAGCGTCAGATGAAAGGCATCGAGTTGATTGCCAGTGAAAACTTCGTGAGCGAGCAAGTAATGCAAGCCATGGGTAGCGTACTCACCAACAAGTATGCCGAGGGTTATCCAGGCAAACGCTACTACGGCGGCTGCGAAGTGGTGGACGAGAGCGAGAATATCGCTCGTCAACGCCTTTGCGAGTTGTTTGGCGCAGAGTATGCCAACGTACAACCTCACTCAGGTGCACAAGCCAACATGGCGGTCTTCATGGCATGCCTCAACGCAGGCGACACCTTCCTTGGGCTGAACCTCAGCCACGGTGGTCACCTTAGCCACGGTTCACCAGTGAACTTCTCTGGCTTGATGTTCAATGCTTTGGAATACAACGTAAAAGAGGATACTGGTCGCGTAGATTACGACCAGCTGGAGCAAGTAGCTCGCGAGCATAAACCAAAACTCATCATCGCAGGTGCTAGCGCCTATAGCCGCGAATGGGATTATGCACGTATCCGCCGTGTAGCAGACGAAATCGGCGCACTCTTTATGGTCGATATGGCACACCCTGCGGGACTGATTGCAGCAGGACTGTTGGAGAACCCAGTGAAGCACGCACATATCGTTACCTCTACTACCCACAAGACCTTGCGTGGTCCTCGTGGCGGTATCATCTTGATGGGCAAGGACTTCCCTAATCCATGGGGCAAGACTACTCCAAAGGGCGAAGTAAAGATGATGTCTGCATTGCTTGACTCAGCCGTATTCCCTGGTACACAAGGTGGACCGTTGGAGCATGTGATTGCTGCGAAAGCAGTAGCTTTCGGCGAGGCGTTGCAGCCTGAGTTTAAGGAGTATCAATTGCAAGTAAAGAAGAATGCTGCAGCTATGGCTCAAGCATTGATGGATAAGGGGTACAAAATCATCTCTGACGGTACAGACAACCACTCTATGCTCGTGGACTTGCGCACCAAATATCCTGAATTGACAGGTAAAGTAGCAGAAAAAGCCTTGGTAGCAGCCGACATCACCACCAACAAGAATATGGTGCCATTCGACTCTCGTAGCGCCTTCCAAACCAGTGGTCTGCGTTTCGGTACACCTGCAATCACTACCCGTGGTCTGAAAGAAGACAAGATGGCATGGATTGTAGAGCTCATTGACCGTGTACTCAGCAACCCAGAGTCGGAGGAGAACATCGCACAAGTACGTGCTGAAGTAAATGCAGAAATGGTGAAATATCCATTGTTTGCATGGTAATTTTGAATTAAGAATTAAGAATTAAGAATTTTGAATTAGAAATTCATGGCGGAGAGAATTCCGTTTACAACACCTTCCAAGGGGATCTTCAAGGATAGAGGCAGCAAGTTTCTATCCTTTGCAGAACCCATTAAGGACGAAGAGCATGCCAAGGAGCGCATCAAGTGGTACAAAAAGAAGTACCACGATGCGCGCCATGTATGCTATGCCTACCGCCTAGGTGAAGACCTCTGGCGAACCAAAGATGATGGCGAGCCTCATGGCACAGCAGGTATGCCTATCTTGCGCAGTATTGACGCCAAGAACTTGGATAACATCTTGGTGGTCGTGGTGCGCTATTTTGGAGGAACATTGCTTGGCACTGGCGGACTGATGGTCGCCTATCGTGAAGCCACCAAGGATGCACTGAAAGAGTTTAGTGTTTAGAGTTGAGAGAATGAAAATAGCCATTTTTCCAGGGAGTTTTGATCCCTTTACCATAGGGCATTATGATATTGTAATGCGTGGATTAGAGTTGTTTGACGAGATTGTGATTGGTATCGGGCATAATAGCCAAAAGCAAAGCACTTTCCCTTTAGAACAACGCATAAAAGATATTCAACAAGCCTTTATCAACGAGCCACGAGTAAAAGTAACGGCGTATGAAGGACTGACCATCGACTTCGCTGCAACGAACCAAGCACAATGTATCTTGCGCGGAGTACGTTCGGTGCAAGACTTTGAATATGAGCGCAATATCGCTGAAGCTAATAAGCAACTGTGCGGTATTGAAACCGTACTACTATACACTAAACCTGAGTACGCACATATATCCTCATCACTCGTGCGCGAACTTTATTCCTACAACAGAGATATTACTCCCTATTTACCTCCTAAACAATGAAACGAATCATCTTTATCCCTCTTCTATTCCTAGCAATCAATCTATTAGCGGAGTCAAAAACCACTCGCATTGATAAGAATCTGACCATCTACACCGATGTAATGCGTCAGTTAGACATGAGTTACGTGGACACGCTCAACTACGACGAACTCATCAAAACTAGCATCAATGCTATGCTCCGTCAGGTGGACCCTTATACCATCTATATGCCTAAGACTGAGGACGATAACCTGCGCATGATGACCACTGGCAAATACGGAGGTATTGGCGCGATTATCATGCAACGTGATAGCAACGTATTTGTCAGCGATCCTTACGAATATATGCCTGCAGCAGAAGCAGGATTGAGGGCTGGCGACCGCTTTGTTTCTGTGGACGGTATGGACTGCTACGGGAAAACAACTAAAGAAGTCAGCGATCGCCTACGTGGGAAGCCTGGCACTACGCTCACCGTGGTCATAGAGCGCGATAGCACACTGATTACCAAAGAGTTGAAGCGCCGTGATATTCACTTACCTGCAGTTAGTTTTGCTACCGTATTGCAAGACTCCATTGCATATATCTCCTTCTCAGAGTTCACCATTAACTCTGCACAAGAGTTCCTCGTTGCCCTTGATCGAATGGTGCAACATAATCAGGTGAAACGCCTTATCATCGACCTTCGCAATAATGGTGGTGGTCTGATTGACGAAGCAATACAGTTGGTTGGATTCTTTGTTTCCAAAGGTACAGAAGTGGTTTCTACAAAAGGAAAAGTAGAGAATGTTTGCCGTTCATATACCACACAAAACAATCCTATTTTCCCAAATATGCCAATCGTGGTGATGGTGAACAACAATTCTGCTTCCGCTAGCGAGATTGTATCTGGGGCGCTGCAAGATTTGAAACGTGCCACCATCATTGGTCAGCGCACGTTTGGCAAGGGACTAGTACAGAACATTCGCCCCATCGCATACGGCGGACACCTCAAGGTAACGACATCCAAATACTACCTACCTTCTGGGCGTTGTATTCAGGCTATTGATTACGCAGAGCGACAAAAAGGCAACAAACTCGAACGTGATACCGCAGGTGGTATTCTGCCAGATGTCGTACTTACTGACTCACAAAAGTTAGACATCACTTACAACCTCTATCGCGATCACATGTTCTTCGACTACGCTACTCGCTACCGTCGCCAACACGACAGCATCGCGCCCGCAGAGCAGTTCCAACTGAGCGATAGCGATATTGAGGACTTCTGCAAGTTCCTCGACGAAAAGAAATTCTCCTACGAGACCGAAACGGGACGCCATCTCGGCGAACTGATCAAGATGGCAAGACAAGAGGACCTAGACTCTACTCTACTTGCAGAATTAGAGGCGTTTAAGCCTCGGTTGACAGTGGATTATCGAGAAGCTATCCAACGCCACCGAACCGAAGTAGAGGAGTTGCTCGGTGGGGAAATTGTCAAACGATACTACTATCATCGTGGCTATCACGCCTACATGCTCCGCTACGACAAAGAGCTACCACATGCATTAGAACTGATCAATCAATAATGAATGTCCTATCATCCATCATGCTACAACTCATATGTTCTACAACATAATCGTTATTTTTATCCTGGTATATTTTGTATATATCAGGATTTTTTTTTAACTTTGCAGACCTTTGAGAAAGAAGTTATATTTTTTAATGATAAAATACCATGAAGCACCTTCTTTTAGGCGATGAAGCCATAGCGCAAGGCGCTATAGACGCAGGATTGAGCGGCGTATATGCTTATCCTGGCACACCATCAACTGAGATTACAGAGTATATTCAATCACGAGAAAAGCATAGAGTGTTTTCTGAAGGTTTAGAGGCTACAGGCGAGATTTTTTGCCAATGGGCGACCAACGAGAAAACAGCGATGGAAGGCGCATTAGGAATGTCGTACATGGGTAAGCGTGCACTCGTATGTATGAAACATGTGGGTATGAATGTATGTGCCGATGCGTTCATGAATGCTGCTATCACAGGCGTGAATGGCGGATTGGTGGTAGTCGCTGCTGACGACCCATCCATGCACTCATCGCAGAATGAACAAGACTCGCGCTTCTATGCTAAGTTTGCCATGATTCCTTGCCTTGAACCAAGCAATCAGCAGGAGGCATACGACATGATGCACTATGCATTTGATCTCTCCGAGTCGCTACGCACACCAGTTTTGCTCCGAGTAACAACGCGCATGGCCCACTCGCGTGCAGTGGTGGAAACGATGGATACACCACGCGAACAAAATACACTATCAGCACCAGAGAATACCAACCATTTCATCCTATTGCCCGCTTTTGCACGCAAAAACTACGCCGAACTGGTAGAAGCGCAAGCCGACTTCGTGCAAACCAGCGAAGATTCGCAATACAACACCTATACCAAAGGTGCACAACCGACCAAAGCGATTGTGACAACGGGTATTGCGTATAATTACCTTATGGAGTGTTTAGAGAACGGCGCTAAAAGCGCGTACAGTTTAGAGTTTAGAGAGGCTAGTATATTGAAAATTACCCAATATCCATTGCCAAAGGCCTTGATCGATCAAATGGTAACCGATGGCGCAGAGGAGATTTTGGTCATGGAGGAGGGACAGCCTGTAGTGGAAGAACTACTGCGCGGAATGGTGCCATCAACAGTAGCTGTCAAAGGTCGTTTGACAGGCAATCTGCCTCGTATGGGTGAACTCACACCAGACTGCATAGCTCAAGCCTTATCGCCTGATAGCCCTATCGCCTCATCACCTAAAAATATACCCGAGATAGTGGTAGGTCGTCCACCCGCATTGTGTCAAGGTTGTGGTCACCGCGACATGTACGCGGTGCTCAACGAAGTGGCAGCTGAGCATGAGGGCGCGAAGATTTTTGGCGATATTGGTTGCTATACTTTAGGTGCCTTGTCGCCATTCCATGCTATCCACGCGTGTGTAGAGATGGGTGCGAGTATCACAATGGCAAAAGGTGCAGCTGATGCAGGACAATTCCCTTCGTTTGCAGTGATTGGTGACTCAACCTTCACCCACTCGGGCATGACTGGACTGCTGGACTGCGTGAACAGCAAGGCGAATGTGGTGGTACTCATCTCTGATAACCTAACTACAGGTATGACAGGCGGACAAGATTCGGCAGGCACAGGTCGCTTGGAGGCTATCTGCCTTGGTTTAGGTGTAGAGCCTGAGCATGTGCGCGTGGTGGTGCCATTGCCAAAGAATATGGAGGAAATTAAGCAAGTACTTCGCGAGGAGGTAGCATACAACGGCACCAGCGTTGTTATTGCTCGCCGCGAGTGCATTCAAACACTCAAACGACACCTTAAACAAAGCAAGAAGTAACAATACTACACAATTCTAAACGATACTCTTATGAAACGCGATATAATTCTAGCAGGTGTAGGGGGCCAAGGTATCCTCTCTATTGCCACTGTCATAGGTGATGCAGCTCTCAACGAGGGACTTCATCTCAAGCAAGCCGAAGTACACGGTATGAGTCAGCGAGGCGGCGATGTACAATCGAATCTCCGTTTGTCTTCTGACCCCATTTACTCGGATCTTATTCCCAAGGGGGGAGCTGACCTTATCATTTCGCTCGAACCGATGGAGGCTCTGCGTTACTTGCCTTATTTGAAAGAAGGCGGCTGGATTGTCACCAGTAGCAAACCCTTTGTAAACATTCCTAATTATCCTGAAATAGAAGAGGTTATCAAGCATATTGAAGCAATTCCTCATCATGTGCTATTGGATGTAGAAACATTGGCAAAAGAAGCAGGCGCACCACTTCAAGCAGCGAATATGGTGCTGCTTGGTGCCGCAATCCCAATGCTGGGTATCGATCATGATAAGATTGTAGAGGGTGTGAAGCGTATCTTTGCTCGTAAGGGCGAAGTCGTCGTCGCTGCTAACTTGGCGGCTATCGAAGCAGGCTACGAGAACGTCAATAGTTCAACATTGTGGCAATTGTATGGAACACAATGGTAATTTTTAATTCATCATTCAAAATTCATAATTACCATGAGCTTTCCTTTAAATAAACAATTGGTGGACCAGACATGTATTGATTTTGGTCTGCGCAATGCCAAAGAACTCGGTGCATCATCTATCCGCCAACTCGTGGGCGTAGTCAAGGATATCGAACGTGCTACAGGCGTGGAGTTCATCCACATGGAGCTCGGCGAACCCGGACTGCCAGCCGAGCAGATTGGTATTATGGCCGAGCACAAAGCCCTCAAGGCGGGCATGGGCTCCAAATATCCCCTCATCACGGGTATCACCGAAGTCAAACACTGGGGTAGCGAGTTCGTCCGTGCGTTCATGAACTTGGATATCCCTACCGAGTGCATCGTCCCTACCGTGGGTAGCATGCAAGCGGCCTTCGCTATCAATATGCTCGTGTCACAACTCGATGAGAAACGCGATACCATTCTCTTCCTCGACCCCTGTTTCCCTGTGCAGAAACAGCAATGCAAGGTCATTGGTGTGCGTGTGGACTCATTTGATGTGGCGGATTTCCGTGGCGAAGCATTGGCTGCAGAACTAGAGCGCCATTTCCAATCAGGACGCATCGCTGCTATGTTATTCTCCAACCCCAATAACCCATCTTGGATGTGCCTAACCGAACGCGAATTGGAGATCATCGGCCGTCTGGCTTCGCTCTATAATGTGCTGGTTATCGAGGACTTAGCCTACCTCAATATGGACTTCCGCGATGCAGAGCGTGGTATGCCTTACGAATCTCCGTATCAACCTACGGTAGGCAAGTATACCAACAACTGTCTCCACATGATCTCTTGCTCCAAGATGTTCTCCTATGCGGGTCAGCGGGCAGCAATCATGGCCATCAACCCCTATCTGGCACATCGTAAATTCCCGAGCTTAGCGTCGCGATATGAGAACGATGGCGAGTTTCTGCGTAACTTTATTTATAATGTGCTCTATAGCCTCTCTTCAGGCGTGACGCACTCCGTACAGTTCGCTATGGCAGCTATGTTCAAGGCGGCATGCCAAGGCAAGATTGACTTCGTGACCACCACCCGCGAATATGCGCGAAGAGCCAAACTGGTCAAGGAGATTATGCTTCGCAATGGCTTCCATATTGTTTATGACGAAGATGCCGACGAGCAGGAGGTTGGTGATGGCTTCTTCTTTACTTTTGGCTACAAGGATTGGACAGGCGAGCAGATGGTTAACAAATTGATATACTACGGTATATCGGCTATCTCCCTTGCCAGCACAGGTGCCAAACGCGAAGGTATGCGTGGTTGTGTATCGTGCATCCGCGAGGACCAATACGAGCTCCTCGACCAACGCCTCGCGCTCTTCAATCGCGATTACCACGATAAATGATTACGCTATTTAAGCCTACTCTCTTGCCATTTATGTAAAATTCGCATAAATGGCATTTTTATTTGCACATCTCTTGCATATATCATAAAAAAACTGTGCTAAATTCATCCCTTAACGATTGATTTCCGCGGTAGATGCGCTGATGATGCGCTGTAGATAGGCTGTGTGCTATCAGATGATAATGGGATTAATGAAGAGCCTGATAAGGTCAAATGGATAGATACGACGTATCTATCCATTTTGTATAAAATTGATAGAATATTTGCATATTTGAAATAAAAACACTATCTTTGCCGAGTAATTATTTCACATCCCTACCCTATGTTATACGATTTCAGTTACCAGAATCCTACGCGGATTCATTTTGGCAAGAATGCCATCAACAAACTCGCCAGCGAGCTCAAAGCCTACGGACAGAACATCCTGCTCGTCTATGGCAAAGCCTCCATCAAGAAGATCGGTCTCTACGAACAAGTTATCAACATCCTGCAAGCCGAAGGCAAACATGTCGTGGAACTGGCAGGCATCAATGCCAACCCACGCTATACCCAGCTCCTCGAAGGCGCTCGCCTCGTACGTGAGCATCACATCGACCTTGTCTTGGCAGTAGGTGGTGGTTCCGTCATCGACTGCGCCAAAGGTATCGCGTGCGGTGCCTATGCCGAAGGCGATGTATGGCAACGCTACTACGTGAACCAAGAGCGTGTGAACAACCCTGTAGTACCTGTAGCCAGTATCCTCACCATGGCGGGCACGGGCAGCGAGATGAATGGTGGTTCGGTCATCACCAATGAGGAGACCAAAGAGAAGATAGGCCGCGTTTATCCATTGGAGATTGCCAGCCCAAAGTTCTCTATTCTTAACCCTGAATACACCTACTCTGTGCCTAAATATCAGATGATTAGCGGTATCTTTGATGTCTTCTCTCACCTCATGGAGCAATACTTCTCGGGCGACGACGACTGCACCAGCGACTACCTCTTAGAAGGGTTAATGCTCTCACTCATCTCCGCTTCGCGCAAGGCAATTGTCAATCAAGAAGACTACGAAGCCCGCAGCAATATCATGTGGTGCGCTACCATGGGTTTGAATAAGATTCTCGGTTTGAGCAAAACCCAAGATTGGGGAGTGCATATGATTGAGCACCAGTTGGGCGCTTATACCGACTGCGCACACGGCATTGGACTGGCCATCATTTCGCCTGCGTACTATCGCTATATCTACCGCGATGGCTTGCATAAGTTCGTGCGTTATGCCAAACAAGTGTGGGGCGTAGAAGATAAAGGACAAGGCGACGAAGCGATTGCGTTGGAGGGTATCAACCGCCTAGAGGCATTTATCGCCGAATTGGGCATTCCTGCTACGCTTCGCGAAGTAGGAGCAACCGAAGAGATGTTGCCCCTCATTGCCAACTCCACCATCCCTGGTGGCGGTTACAAACAGCTCAACGCAGAGGATATCTTGGCTATTCTCAAAGCCTGCTACTAATCTGCCCAAGACATACCAAAACAACAATGCACAAGCCCATCGCTTGTGCATTGTTTATTAATAACAGATGACTTCTTCCTTGAGCGCGGCAGAGAGTTGATTGCCGCGCAAGTTGTTTATGTTGTCTTTAATTAAAACAATCAAAGTTGTATTCTCGTTACTTCCCAACAAACGCCCTCTCCAAGCTCTGCGAGATATTGATCATATAGTCGCCCATATGCTCGAGCTCGTTGATGATATCGATGTAATACACGCTGGTCTGGTAGTTCTTGTCGTTATCCTCCAGCGCCTCAATCTCTGCCTCACGCAACTCGTTGCGCAGCACATTGATTTGTTCCTCCGCGTGATACGCATTTGCAATACTACTCAACGTTCCCTCGTGCGCTGCATTCAGATTGGCAATCATCACCTCGTATGCGCTATCCACCTTCTCCAACATCAGGTTGATATTATCAATAGTCTCCGCGCTAAAGGTCTTCTTATGCTCGTTGCGACGGCTGAGCATACGGCTTATTGCCTCGCCTGAGTCACCCAACGACTCCAACTCGCCAATAATCTTGTACATCGCCTTGATCTTCATGCTCGTCGCCTCGCTAATATCACCTGCCGATACGCCATTTAGGAAGGCAGCAATCTCGTACTCAATGCGGTCGCTAATCTCCTCGTATTTCACCAACTTCTCGCGCAATTCGTCGAAGTGCTTCGCGTCTGCCGAAATAGCCTGCTTCGCATAACCCAAGCCGTTGCGAGAGATTTGTGCAAAGTGGATAATCTCATCAAACGCTTGCTCTGCAGCCAACTCTGGCGTAGCCAACGGACCAGCAGAGATATACTTCAGGCGGAATGGCTCTTTGTCTTGGCTCTTTGGTTTGATGATCCATACTACGGCTTTCTCTATCAGTTTGATAAACCAAATGAGTATCAGCGTATTAATGGTATTGAACAGCGTGTGCAACATACTCAGTCCGTACAACGCTGCGGTGCTGGTATCCACACTACCTTCCACTACTGCAAAGCCCTCTGCTGCAGGGTTTGGCAAACCAAACAACTCAATAATCTTACCCACCAAGGCGGTAAATGGCTTAAACAATATCAATGCCCAAATCACGCCAAACACGTTAAAGATCGTGTGCGACATTGCCGCGCGTTTCGCTTGGGTATTACCCACCGATGCTGCAATATTCGCTGTGATGGTTGTACCTATGTTCTCGCCCAACACCATCGCACAAGCCATGTGGAAAGGAATCCAACCCATGCTGAGCATGATAAGCGTGATAGCCATAGTGGCGGAAGAAGATTGCAGCACCAAGGTCAGTACTGTACCAAATGCCAAGAAGAGCAATACTGAACCAAAGCCGTGACTTGCCCAAGTGGTCACAAACTCCAGCACTTGTGGTGTCTCACGCAAGTCAGGTACGGAGTTCTTCATGAACGACAAACCGAGGAACAAGAGCGAGAATCCAACGATGAGTTCGCCAATGTTCTGGCGTTGGTTCTTCTTCGAGTTAGAGAAAAGAAAACCAAAGAGCATCATGGGCACTGCCAAGATAGAGATATCCGCTTTGAATCCTAACCATGCTACGAGCCAAGCCGTAACAGTCGTACCGATGTTCGCACCCATGATCACGCTGATGGCTTGTGCCAAGGTCAGCAGACCCGCGTTCACGAAGCTCACCACCATGACTGTGGTAGCGGATGAGGATTGAATAACGGTTGTGACGCCAAGACCAGTCAGCACGCCTTTGGCTGGGTTAGAGGTCATAGCAGACAGGAAACTGCGAAGTTTATCACCTGCGGCTTTTTGAAGTCCAGAGGACATAAGATTCATTCCGTAGAGGAACATTCCGAGCGCTCCCAGGAGCGTAAAGATCTGTAAAATTCCCATAAATATATTATAATTGTTTTATTGATCGCTTCGCTGTTAGATGTTAGACCACTTTGTTGTTAGAACACTTCGTTGTTAGATTCCGCATTCTCTCAGCCCAAAGGGCGGTCTAACAATGCAACGATCTAACATCTAACATCTTCATCTCAAATCCTGTGCAAAAGTACTGCTATATTATTATATAGGTGTGAAGAAAATATTAAGAAATTATTAAATCGCATTTTTGTCGCCTCACATTCTTTGTCAATTGATCCCGCGGGGTCCCCGATAACGCTCGCTTGCGGTGTTATGGGGTACTTGACGAATCTCATTCGGGTACTTTTGCAAAAAAGTACTTTTATTAATATTCCCCCCCTTTGTACCTACCCAAATTCTCTCGGGCTAAAGACCAAGGACGAACCTAGGACGAACCTAGGATGAACCTAAGAACGCCCTACCACCAAAATGTGCGTTTTATTAAGATTGCCGTCTCTTTTACATCTCTTATACCTTGCCCTATTCCACCGAGAGACGACCGAGAGAACTCCGAGAGAGCTCCGAGTCAACTCCCCGTGACCAAAAAGTGCTGTTTCTTAAGGTTGCTTCCGAATAAGGTTGTCTCGATTCCTAAAAAAGTTGACTTCTTTCCTAAAAAGGTTGACTCATTTCCTAAAAGCGTTGCCTTATATTCCTCGCCTCTACACCCTATACTTTACACACTACACCAGAAAAATTACTCCAAAAAGCATTTTTTCTTGCATATCTCGAAAAAAAAGTGTATCTTTGCGGTGTATTTTGAATTGTGAAATCTTTTGTAATGAAAACTTACCTAATAGATACAATTGATCGCTTTAAGCGCTTTAGTCAATCTTTAGATGTAAAAACTATTTTATGTTCCAAGGCTTGGTATGTTCTAAATGAAGATGGAGACACCGAGAATCTTATCTTTCAAG
>JAZOVR010000076.1:0-24333 GCA_045658785.1 Paludibacteraceae bacterium
CACCATAGCTATACCTGACTCCATAAACTCAATTCGAAGTTCATCTCTACCATTAGAAGACTCCCACTCATAGGTGTGACCAACGATAGCTTCTGTACCCAAGAAGAGTTCTTCACAACCAGTAAATGCTACTGCTGTCAAAGCAATAAACAAAGAAAATAAAATCTTTTTCATAATAATGTTTTTTAAAAGTTAATATTTTTTAATTTTATCAGAATCCCTTAGTCGGCTACAAAGGTACAACATTTTTTCGAATAATGCAAGTAAATGTGCAAAAAAAGCAAAAAAACATCACTTCACCCAAGATTTACTCTATTGTGGTTACGCCGACACGGGTAGAGGCTTTCTGTAGGGCGATAGCATATGCTTCGCGGTAGTAAAAGAAGAAATGTTTCCACTCAGCTTGAAGTGCCAATTCCACCGCAGCCTTGCGAGCGGCAGACACTTTGCGTGGGGTGAGTGAGAGGTAATACTCAATGGTATTGACAATATGGTTGATGACATCATCGGTGTTGCTATCATTGCGATAAATGACCGCTACGCCCTTGTCAATCGTAGTACAACCTTGCTCCTCGCACCATACGCCGTAGCCACTGAGGCTGGTGGTGATAGTAGGCACATGAAACGCCATACTCTCCAATGGGGTATACCCCCATGGCTCGTAGTAACTTGGGAAGATAGTCAAGTCTAAACCTATCAGCAAGTCGTAGTATGGGAGATTGAGTACGCCATCGTTGCCATTGAGGTAAGTTGGTACAAAAACAACATGTACATTGCCGACGGTGAAGTCTTGGCGGTCTAGGTAGGGGATCATCACGAAGGCGATGACTTGCTTTAGACCGCTTGCGCTGTTAGAAGTTAGACCGCCTTGGGCTGTTAGACCGCTTCGCTGTTGGATTTCGCCGAGGCGAGTGAGGGATTCGAGGAAGACATCGATGCCTTTGTTTTTCCATTCGTAGCGTCCAGCGGTACCGACGAGCATGTCGGTAGCTTTGGCATCAATGCCCTTCGCGCGTGCGAGCGATATTAAGGTATTGCGCGCGCGCCTGCGCGCGGCGGCGAAGTCTTTGCCTTGTGGCACGAAGCCCTGCTCAAAACCGTTAGGAGTGACGATATCCACGGGTTTATCGAGGAGCTGGGCGCATTCGCGGGCTGTGAGATCGCTGACGGTCGTGAAGCAGTCGGCTTGGTGGGCAGCGGTTTTCTCCACGGAGTGTTTGCTGACCATGTTGAGTTCCTGAGCCATCTGGTCGCCATTGAAAGCGTGGAAGCAGTCGTATAGCGGTTTGTAGTTGCCTGCGATAGAGCGACCTATACCCGTAGCGTGGGTAGTGAAGAGGGTAGCAATCTTAGGGCAGTGTTCCTTGAGATAGAGAATGGTGAAGGCGGTCTGCCACTCGTTGCAATGCATGGCTGTGGTAGGCTGACCAAGGTGGTTGTAGAGGCTTTCTGCAAGTTGTCCTACGGCGTAGGCAAACATGTTGCTCTCGTCATAGTCACCATAGGCAGCATGGCTCTGCACGCCGTATTTCGCCCATGCGTGGGCATAGATGGCGTCTTTTTGTGCCCATAGTTCGTCCCACTTGAGGAGTACAGCAATAGGTTTGCCAGGCACTTGCCAACGACCTACGCGCACCCCTTTGGGGCGCCAGCCCTTCAAGAGAGACTTGCTCTCCTTGAAAGTGAGGTTGGAGTGGTCGCCAAAGTCAGGCCCGAAGAAGATGACTTTGTCTTTATGTTCTGCTTGCATGGAAGCTGCACGTGTAGACAGTACGGCATAGATGCCGCCTACACGGTTACACACTTCCCAACTGGTTTCAAAAATATATTCAGGTTGCACGGGGGATTGAGAATTAAGAATTATGAATTTTGAATTATTGTAGGGTGTTGTTGACTGTGATTAAGTCAATGGTGTTGAGGGAGTTATACAACTCTGGAAGGGTTGTAAATTGATTATATTTACTCTTGATGAGCGGCATAGCTTTTAGTCCCTCGGACGTAGCCCAGTAGATGCGATTGCGTTCCGCATCGACATGGATAGCTCCAGTAGCAACAGAATCGATAGAGACAAGGTTGCTACCATCAATATTGGCAACAAAAAGGCCATCGGATGTGGTGATATACCATTTTTGAGCCATTGCATCGAGTTGCATGTGCTGGACATGCAAGTTGGCGAAATGGGCAATTCGGGTGGACATTTGGCTAGCATAGAACGTCTCGCCATTGAAAGTAACGACCGTATCGGTGGTTTGCTCAATGGCATATACATCTTTGCTAGTAGCTTGGCTGACCTGTTCCAGACGGCCATTGATGATACGCTGGCGCACCACCGTCTTATCCGTTTTGCGCATGACAACAGATGGCGCCTTGGTAGGATAAACAGTGATGAGTTTTTTAATCTCATATGGTATATCCTTCTGTGTGACAGACAGTTTCACTGAGTCTGATCCTATCGTAGTAAAGAAGACAGTGATGGATTTGCTAGTGGGTGTTCCGCTGACAATGGTGCAGTTGGCTGGCAAGGTCCAATGGAACGTCAGTGCATGATTGAACGGATTATAGATATTGGTAGTGAAAGTAACGTCGTGATAAAGGATGATGCTATCGGTAGAAGAAACGAAAGTAGGCACAGTATCATAGACGGTTATCAGCTTGCTATGTGTCTGATTTTTAGCACTATCTACCATGAGTGTAACGAGGTATTCTCCTGGCTTTTTATAGATTTTGTTTGGATTTTTGGTCAGACTCGTTGCATTGTCTCCGAAAGTCCAATTCCAATTTTCGCCAGCGCTACTTGTGTTGGTAAACATGATTACTTCTCCTGCTTTGGGTTGAAGCGGAGAGTAGGTAAAATCAACTGTGATCTTTTTGCACCCAATGATGAGCATGGTGAGTGCGATGCATATGGTTAGTTTCTTAGTCATAATCAGTGATTGTTTATCTACAGCGTATCTACAGCTGAATGTTGTTGGATTTTCTCCACCAAGTGAGTTGCCTCTTGGCATAATGTCTGCTGTTTTGTTGTATGAGTTCGATGGCTCTTTCCAATGGGTATTCCCCACGGAAATATGGAAGTAACTCTTTGTATCCCACTGTATTGAGACTATTGGGGAGTGGCTTATTTTGGGAGAGTACTCCCATTTTGTCGAATGCTGCTCGTGCTTCCTCCAATAATCCCGCCTGGATCATGTTATGTACGCGCAAGTTGATTCGTTGGTAGAGTTCTTCTCTTGGTCTCTCAATCATGCGGTACTCAACGTCAAAACCGCGTTCTTGGGAGGTCAAGACCCTATTATTTCGGAAAGAGGAATAGGGTTTGCCCGCTGTGCGGCAGACCTCAACGCAGTGCATCAGTCGTTGGGGATTCTGCTGATCCACCTGCTCCCAATAGGTTGGATCTAATCGCTGTACTTCATTTTGCAGCCACTCTAGTCCCAGTTCAGCATACTGGTTTTGTACCAACTTGCGTGTATCTTCGGAAACGTCTGGGATGTCATCTAGCCCCTTGCATACGGCATCGATATACATCATACTACCGCCGACCATCACCACATGGTCATGTATCTGAAAGAGTTGGCGGAGCAACTGTGTGCAATCGCGAGCATATTGTCCCGCGTTGTATGTTTCGGTAAGTTCCTTACAACCAATAAAGTAGTGTTTGGCTTGTGCAAGTTCGTCAGCTGTAGGAGCTGCCGTACCGATAGGCAGGTCTCGGTAGATTTGACGCGAGTCAGCACTGACAATAGGGCAATCATATTGCTTTGCCAACTGCAGGCTGAGTTCGGTTTTTCCGACTCCAGTGGGACCTAATATGACAATCAGTGTAGGCATTAGAACATCGATCCGTCGTCGAAGCTCAAGTCTTGGAAGCCTTCTGCATCTAGGTCATCGATGTCGAACTGGCTGTCGCCAAAGAGGTCATCGTCTAATCCCCAAGTGGACGCATCTTTGGCACGAGCAGCCTCAGCCGCATCTTCAGTTTGCAATTGCTTAGGCGCATTACCTCTTGATTCTGTACAAGTTACACCATCGCAATAGCCTGGCAAAATCTCAGTAAGGCTACCAAAGAAATAGCGTTCGTACATTGGGTCGAAGACATAGATGAGTCGCTGGCCGCGCTCTTCCATCAAATCGCTCAATCGGGTTGCTTCCATGACCATATTGTCGTACTCGAAATTGCTACCCATCTCCATGAGGGTCACCTCTTGCTCTTTCTCCCAATGGTCGTTGCACATGAAGAAAGATGTCATCTGATCGTCTGGATACCCCGCACTCTTGAGGATGGCAGTGTGCAATTCCAAGAAAGTAGCTTCGCTATCTGCTTCAAATACACGACGAAAATCATCTACATCGTCGCACGAAAAAGTGATTTTGTATATCATAGTTCTTAATGATGTATTGGTTCTTGACAATTAAGCCTGCAAAAGTAGTAAAAAAAAAGCATATATGCAAGAATATTCGTTGAAAATGCAAAATTCGGTGGAAAACTTGCAAAACTGGGAAAAATGTAGTACCTTTGCGGGTCAAAATTTAAAAGCAATGAATAATCACTTTATCGTTATCGCTGAAGCAGGAGATTTTATAGGCGAGCAGAAATTGATTTCTCAATATTTGAAAGGAGAAATGCGAAAGGAGCAAGGAGAAAGAGGGCAATGGGTAATGGCAGATGGTAGTGTGTGGGATATTATCGTGACTGGAGTAGGTGCGATTAATGTGATGCATACGTTAAACGATTTGCCTCGCAACGCAAAGATTATTAATATTGGTTATGCAGGAAGTGCGAACTATGCGATAGGTAGTGCGGTGTGTGTGAACGAGGCGAGACTGAATCATCCGTGCGTGAGCTATCCAGAGCCAGAGTTGCCTCTGCCAAAGATGCCCGTAGCGTATTTGCAATCACCAGAGCAGTGCATAGAATCAGTATGTTATAGCAACACAGATTTTGTACTGCAATCGGATTACACCGACTGTGTGTTCGATATGGAATTGGCATATATTGCGGCGTTAGGTTTTGAGACCCTCTATTCGCTCAAGATAGTGAGCGATAATTTGAGTTTGCATGACTACAGAGAAGTGGCGGCAGGTGTAGAGTAGCAGAAAATCGCAGAAAGTCGGTGCGATTGAAAGTTTTTTACGTTTTTTCTTGCAAATATGCATAAATTGTTGTACCTTTGCAGTCGATTTTGAGCCGCGATGGTGGAATCGGTAGACACGAAGGACTTAAAATCCTTTGGCCAGTGATGGCTGTGCGGGTTCAAGTCCCGCTCGCGGTACGAAAGAAAAGAGCGCTTAATATGAAAAATATTAGGCGCTTTTTTGTTGCCTATAGATGTTATTCGAAAGATTAGGGGATTAGCAAGGCGTTTAATGCTTTGCGGAGTGCGCCGAGGTTGTGTTCGTCCTTTGGGTGCACGCGGTTGGTGAGAAGGACAAGGGCGCGCTGTTCGTCGGGAAGGATCGTGACACTGGTGCCCGTATAGCCCGTGTGGCGGCAGCTGAGTGTGGCAGTGCCAGACGAGGTAGTTACGCTATCCGTCCAAAGTCCTGCATTGCAAGCATTGGCACGCGTGTCGGCAGGGAGGTTCATGAACCAGATTGCCCAGCGGGCAACTTCTTCCGCTGTAGCGAAGATGCCTGCATTGCCAGAGATGCCTTGCATCATGATGCGCGCCAGCGGGTCGTGGACATCGCCGTGCAAGCAGGTGGTGTCGGTGCACTCGGTAGGCGCAACACGATAGAGGAGAGAGTCGGCCGGCAGCCAACCTATTGTATTGGAATTCAGTTGGTTGTAGAAATGATTTCGCATATAGGTGTTGATATCTTGCCCCACAATCGCCTCGACAACGCGTTGGAGGGAGATGAAATTGAGGCATGAGTATCGGTATTTCTCCCCTACAGCAGATGGGCGGAAGCAGGTGGCGATGGTATCGATCATGAAATCAGGGCGCGGTGTAGCGATGCGGCGTGCAAGATAGATACTATCCAAGCGGAGAGCGCCCATGTAGGCTGGCAGTCCCGAATAGTGTGTCATTAAATGTCTTATACGTACATCCTTATGATAATTAGGGATATATTGTGCCACAAAGTCATCTATATTGGCTTTCCCTTCTGCACAAAGGAGCAACATTGCAGTACCCGCCCCGAGTGGTTTGCTGAGTGAAGCGAGGTCGAAAATGGTGTTGGTGGTCATAGGGAATTGCTCAGGGAAGACGGAACGATTGCCGTAGGCTTGGAGGTAGGAAATGGCACCATCTTCTACCACACAGAGTACTGCTCCTGGGATGATAGAGTCTTGGATGGATTGATGTATAAGGCTGTCTGTCAATGACTTAGGAAAGGTATGGGTTGCACAAACAGATTGTGGAGCAAGCGCAAGGATGATACTTAAGAAAAGAATGGAGCCGATTTTCATATGATAAATTTTTGTGCAAAAGTACTATTTTTTTTGCATATCTCAAAATAAAGCACGATCTTTATGCAAAAAAAAGAAGCTGCCATTCGGCAGCTTCTTTTCATATAGCAATCAGGAATGATTAGCGGAGCAAATAAACTTGACCGTTTTGGATAACGATACCGCGGAAGGTCTTATCCACTTGACGACCCAATACATCGTACATAGGAGCGTTGATATCAAGAGTAACCTCACGTATCTCCTCCACAGAAGTAGCGTCTTCTTTAGCGTCTGCAAGCGCTGTCTTAGCAGGAACAACGATAGTGTTATCAGCTGTAGGCATGGTGTACATAGTCACATGACCAGCAGCAGAAGCCACGAGGCGACCTGCATAGTCGAAGCTCAATTGGTAAACAGGGCCAAGGTTATGAACGAATGACTCTACGTACTTCACATTGAGTTTGCCGAGAGAATCCCATGCGCACTCAAATACTACGAATTGGTTGTTATCGTCTGGCAATACGAGGTACTTTTGATCTGCGCTGAGCGCCAAAGCACCGTCGTTGCTACCGTTCACATAACCTACAAACTCGTCGTAGTGAGTAGAGAACTCGCACTCCTCATTGAAGTTGTAGTAACGTGCAGAAGTAGCGTAGCTGTTGTTACCACCTGCATAACGGAGAGTAGAAACGAAGAATCCGTAGTCAGTGAGGATAGGTTGACCGTTCTTGTTCACCAAACCAGCGAGGTTAGCGCCCTTACCATATACCTCAGAAGGAGCAGCCTCCCAAGTCTTAACGATAGATCCGTCCTCTTGACCGATATTGTAAATCAAGATGTTACCAAGTGAAGCACCGAAGTCCTCGTTGTAAACAATGAGTTTAGACTCAGCACCCTCTTTGTAGATAGAGATACCTGCGGTAGAAGCACCTACGTTAACGCCACCATTAGAGATGACACCATTGCCATCGCGTGTACCTGTGAAGAATTGGGTAATATTCTCAGGTTGAGCAGGATCCATTACGTAAACACCACTATGACCGTCGCTATATTCAGCGATGAACAATGTACCATCAGAAGCCATTGCCAAACGCTTAGGAGCATCCCATGCAGCGTCAGCAGAAACATATGGAGTAGCATTGAGTTTGTTCATCTCAAGGTCGTAGATGTAGAGACCCTTGTTGGTACCTGAACCCTCCATGAGGAAGAGTTGACCGAATTGGTCGGTGAGAGGATGGTTGTTGGTGATTGCGTATGGTTTAACCAATGTGCTATCTACCATATCTTGTACCATACCCATACCAGGAACAGGAGCGCCTGTGAGGGTTACACCCCAAGTCTTAGCTGCCTCAGGAACGTCAGCGATAGGATATTTAACCTTATTTACACCCGCAGCAACCTCTACATCAAGGCGATCAACTACCTCGTTAGCCTCATCATAGAAGAGGACAGCAGCGGTAGCAGTAGCTTGAGAAGCTACGAATGAGAAGATATATTCTTCCTCAGTCTTGTTGAGCTTGAGGCTATGAGCAGAGATACGATCGACGATAGGTTGTTGTACGCCCTCGGTAGTGAATGACCAAACGAGTCCGTCCACATAGAGATAGAGGTTGAGCACTGCACCATTAACATATGCACCTGCGCTTGCATGAGCAGTAGGAGCACCGTAAGGCTCGAAGAAACCGTAATCCAATTTCACTTCTACAGCCTTGTCAAGACCCTCGGTGATATCAAAGAGTTTGATACCTGCTACGAAGCCTTCTTCGTTTTGGAATGGAGTAACCATCATGCTCTTGCCAGCATACTTGAAGTAAGAAGCACCTTGGAACTTCACGCCGATAAGCTCAGCTGGGAACTCGCCAACCACTACAGGTTCTTCGTTAGAGCCAGCAGTCTCGAACTCAACAGGAGCCATCTTCTCAGCATCCATGATGAAGTCTTTCTTCTCGCCACGTGGAGAGAGTGTGAGACGGAAGTCAACACCATCCTCTGCCTCGTCGAAGATAGCCAACTCCTCAGCGCCTAAGCCAGAACCGAGTTGGTAGCCAAAGAATGACTCGCTAGTAACCACATTATCAGCCACATTGAGGAGAGTGAAGCGAGCACCATTACCATAGCGGTGAACACCTGTGATAAGGATAGTACAGTTGTCAGACATACCCTTGAGTGCCATGGTATAACCTTGGTCAGACTTGTTGGAGTTGCTAGAGAATTGGCTAGTGAACCACTCTACAGGATCTGCGTAGAAGTCATCCCAGATATAGAAACGAGTTGTACCACGCTTGTAACCTGCTTCAACTACACCGTCGCTATAGTTGCAACGAGTATAGTTAACACCTACGAGCTTGCCATCGCATGTGATAGCGATATCAGAGAGTGCGAGGAAGTCACCTGGGTTGGTAGTATCAACTGGCACGATACCTACGGTAGAGATAGTATCCAATGCGCCAGTAGTGTTGTTGAGTACATAGATATGTGCTGTACCATCCTCCTCGTGTGTGAGATAGAAGACAGAGTCTGCGTGTTGGATAGTACGCTTGATGGTACCTTTGAGCTTAGCAGTATTGTCTTTCAACTCATTTTGCTTCATGTTGAATTGCTCTGGAACAGCCGCATAAGCAGGTTGAGCAGGATCTGGATAATCTACATAGAGGTTAGAGAGATCTACATAAGCAGTATCCTCAAGATAGAGGAATGGATAGCTAGTTGCGTTCGCCTCAACCACTACTGTTTGGTATTGACGGTGGAGAGGTTTGTAGCCATCAGCCACAGCGTCCAATTTGTATGTACCAGGAGCGAGGTTAGGGAAATAGAACAAACCGTTGTAGTTTTGATCCACGGTATAAGTAGCAAGCACTTCGCCAGCCTCTGTGCTCAATGTAACCACCGCGCCATTCAAAGGCTTGTATTGGTCGTTGGTGTTAGGAGCATACTTATACATCTCGTGTACGAGAGGCTCGTGCTCGTCCTTCACAGTACCCAAGATATAACCTGTAGCCTCAGTATCAGCCTTGAAGTAGTCCACGATACCGCGGTAATAGCGGATACCCTCTTGCTTGCAGTAGTCAGGGTTCAATGCACGGTGACGACCTGGTTGGTAGGTGTGGAAATAACCCTCAACAAGGAAACCAGGAACACCATGGTGCAATACGCCGAGGTAACCTGTATAAGTCTTACCAGAAGATGGGAGAGTAGCATCATAACTGCTATGGTAGAAGTCGATGTCCGCCAAGATATGCTTAGAAGTCTCAGGGTCACGGGTGTCGTAGTTGGTAGGCTCAAGACCGTCCATAGAGCGGCACTCAAAAGCTTGATACCAAGATGCCTTACACATTTCGATAGCACCTGGCACTACGTGCTCACCAGCGTTGTTACCACGATAGAAGTATGCCAAGTAGTTGGCGGTACTACCCTCACTAGCCGCATTAGAGTGAACAGAGATGAAATAGTCCATATTGTTAGCCTCTGCCTCGTCAGCGATTTCGAGCAATGGACGGTTATACTTCTCAAAGTCAGGCAATTGTTGATATGCCTCCCAAGTATAATCTGGATATTCGCCATCCACTTTCTCGTATGGCCAAGGACCAGCTTGAGTGTGTGACATCATCACAAAAGCACCTGCAGCCTCCAATTTGTCGCGGAGCTCAAGACACTTCCAGAGGTTGGTGTTAGACTCGTAGAAACCGCAAGTATCAGGCATACCTGTTGATGCCAAGTTTGGATAAGGAATGGTAGGATTAGGACGGTCGTTTGGACCCCAACTACCGTGACCTGGGTTCACATAAATACGTTTGCCAGTCAAATCAGCAGCAAACATGGCGATGCTAACTACGCATGCAGCCATAATAAGTAATGTCTTTTTCATAGTAGTATGCATCATTTAACGTTCATAATATAGATTTCACCTTCGCTTGTAGAATAAGCGATCTTGCCATTAGCAGCTTGTGGGAAGACCGCGATTTGCTCGCCATTGGTCAATACTTGCTTCTTGCCATCCAAGCTATATGCTACGATAACAGATTCAAGAACCACTTCGCCATTATCCTTGGTATCGCAACCAACGAGGATGTTGTCGTTGTACCATACTGGAGCGAGGATATTGTGACCGATGAATTGGATGTTCTTGCCATCGATGTCGCACACGAAGCAACCTACAGAACTGATGTAGTAAGATACTTTCTTGCCATTAGGAGAAAGAGATGCCCAGTGGTAGCTGTATTGCTCGCCGTTAGGAGAGAAGACGATGGTCTTGCCGTTCTTGGTCATCATCAATTGACGATCCTTGATAGAGAAAGAAGGACGATCAGCATCTGCCACCATAGCAGCCAAGTGCTGTTGCTTTTGCGCAATCACTTGTGCTTTGTTAGCTGCTAAATCGTGACGAACGATGTTGCTCACGCGGCTCTTGGTCGCATCAAGTTTCACTTCGCGATAAACGATTTGGTTGCCATCTTGAGCAATCTTCACGTTGTAACCTGCACCATCAGCTTTGGTGATGGTAGTGGTTTTCTTGCTCGCTAGATCGAAGCGTTGCAAACCTTGATTACTGGTGTTGGTCAACAAGAGGTAGTCGCCATTAGGGCTGAAAGCCGCTACCTTAGCGTCAGCATCGGATGCTACGAGCTGTGTAGAGCCTACCTCAAGCAACTGCGCAGAAGCCATCATAGAGAAGGCTAATGCCAAAGAAAGAAAAATTTTCTTCATGGTTGATTGTTTTTAGGGGTTAATATTGTTAGTTTGTTGTGTCGCTTTGACGCGACAAAGTTACAGTTTTTTTTTGAAAAAAACAAATAGTTGAGTCTATTTCTGCTGCAAAACATAAAAAAAGTGCCCGACCGAAGTCGAGCACTTGGATATTCTAGCCTATAACCTATAGCCGCTTGCGGCGTCCTATAGGCGAAGCCGTCCTATAACCGTTATTATCTCAAGAGATACTTGTTACCATTTTGGATAATAACACCCTTGTAGGTAGCATCTACTTGGCGTCCTACTACATCGTACATAGGAGCATTGAGGTCAAGACCTGTATTGTTCTTGATATCCTCTACAGAGGTTCCATCATTAACAATGACAGTCAACATGTCAGTATGACCACCATCCTCTGTGGTTACAGTTACGATAGCAGTACCATTCTTGTGACCAATAATGAGGGCAGTATTTTGGACTTGTACTGTCTCAGGGTCTGAAGACTCCCATGTGGTATTCTTGTTCGCTGCATTAGCAGGGATAATCTCGTATGCGATAGCATAGTTAGCAGATGTACCGATAGTCATCACGCCGTCTGTACCAGAAAGGATCTTAACACCCTTCACAGAGATAGGAGCAACGGTGAGTGCGAGTGTATCAGAGTAGTTACCCTCCATAGAAGTAGCAGAAATCTTGGTAGTACCTAGTTTGAGACCAGTTACTACACCTGCTGCAGAAACAGTAGCTACTGTCTCGTCCTCAGACTTCCATGTTACCATCTTATTGGTAGCATCAGCAGGAGTGAACACAACCAAACCAGAGAGATCAAGTGTTGCATCAAGCTCTACAGAAGCCTCCTCAGCAGAGAGCTCCATACCTGTAACAGCTACACCTTGTACTTTAGCAACGGTCAATGCTTTCTTAGCAGGAACGAGGGTATTGTTCACCTCCTTAGGCATGGTTACGATTTGTACACCATTGTCGCCAGAGCATACGATATTACCAGCATAATCCCAGTTCATTTGACGGATAGAAGCGATACCGTGGTTAATAGTGTACTTATGTGTCAATACTGGTTTGTTACCCTCCCAAGCGATATCAAATACGAGGAATTCTTTTGAACCACCATTGAATACGAGAGTTGACTCATCTGCAGATACTACATAACCACCTGCATCAGAACCTGTAATAATCTCTTTGTACTCATCAGATGCAGAAGACATTTGCTCTTGACCCTCATAGTCATAGAACTTGAGTGAAGTATAACCTGCACTATTTTGTCCCTCAGTACGCACTTGACTTACGAAGAAACCATGGCTAGTACCCCATGGGTTACCCTCGGTGTTACCTTGACCTGTTAGAGGATAGACAGCAGATGGAGCGGTCTCCCATGTACGGAGGATAGTACCATCTTCTTGACCGATGTTATAAACTACCATACCGTTAGCAGGCAATGTACCAGCAGCGTCCTCGTTGTAAACGAAGAGTTTCACCTCATTGCCATTGTGGTAAACGTAGCAACCAGGAGTAGAAGAACCGGTGTAAACACCGTTGTTGCTAATAGCACCAGAACTTTGGCGTGTACCTGCGAAGAATTGGGTAAATGGTTGGGTCATATCAGCTGTATTAGCCAAATAGATACCAGAGTAGCCATCCGCCCAGTCAGCAATATAGAGATAACCCTCACGGTCCATAGACATACGAGTTGGGTTACCGAAACGTGTCAAACCACCTTTGTAAACCGTTGTGTTTTGCTTAGCAAGGTTGTGGTCATACTCCCAGATACCACTATTTTGACCAGCAGTTGAAGAAGAAGAACCTGCACGATGCATTACATAGATCTTACCGAAGGTCTCTGTCTCTGGGTTAGTATTAACTGCGTTGAACAAGCGTGATGTACTAGACTCATCCAAAGAAAGATCAGATGCAACGATACCGAAGTTAGCGATAGATTCACCGGTCAAATCAAGTGCCCATGTGAATACATCACCCTCAGCCCCTGGCAACAAGTCAGCTGCCAACTCGAAGGTGTTAGCACCCTTCTTCACGTCCACTACTACGCGACCAGCCTCTACGCCATCCTTGTAGAATACAAGAGCAGCTGCCTTAGCGTCAGAGTTAGCGGTATAAGAGAAAGTATATACGCCACCATTATTAACGACATTCAAGTCGTATGCAGAGATAGCTGGAACCACTGGTTGAGCTACACCCGTAGTACTGAACTTGCTAACAGTATTGTCAGCTACGAGGTAGAGAGTCAAATCAGCCTCTTTCACTTGTGCGAAAGCAGCGGTATAAACTGCCTCACTTGCCTCAAGAGTAGTATTGGTAGTCTTGATGAGTTGTGCTTTGTCCACACCAGCGGTAATATCATATACAGCCACACCAATATTCTTACCCTCAGCATCTACAGCAGGAGCTACCATCATAGCTTTGCCAGCATACTTAAAGTAGTTAGGAGTGTTGGTAACAAATGGAAGAGTACCCATTACCTTAGGCTCAGACTTGGTGGTATTAACGATTTGCCACTCATTACCTGCAGTCAATGAAGAGGTAAGGATGAAGCTCATGCTATCGCGTGGAGAAACCACAAGTTTCATATCTGTACCGTGAGTAAGCTCGGTTACACCTACAGGTTGGTTACGGAGTGCACCAGCCACAACACCATCATAGATGCTATAGATAGTGTAACGAACCGCCTTGCTAGAACCTGTGGTAACAGTAGTAGCGGCGATAGTACCCTCTGCTAGTGTACCAGAGAATGCGAAGGTGTTACCTACATAAGCGTTGTTGTAGTTACCAGCAGTCTCATTGTTAGCATGTGCTTGCCACAATGCGCCAGTCCAACCTTCAGCAGTCTTCTCCCATTTATAGAGGTTCCACTTGTTAGATGGGGTGAAGCTTACAGCCTCTTTGTTACAACCAACGAGCACGCCCTCGGCAGTGAAAGCAATATCAGATAGTTTCAAACCTTCAGCACCCACTACAGTACAGAAATCAGTTGGCAACTCTGCTTCTACTACGCCGTACTCATTTACAACAGCGAGAGTTGGGTTCTTGTCAGCATCTACTGCCAACACATACATCAAACCATCACGGTAGAGTACGCGGCGGATAGTCTTACCAGCAAACAATGCGTCCATATCCTTGTCCACATAGACTTGCTCCATCTCGAATATGCTTGGTACGCCGAGGTAAGCAGGTTGCTCTGGGTTAGGATAGTTGGTGTAAACAACTACTGGAGGTACATAAGCTGTGTCAGTCAAATAGAGCATGGAATAAGTTGTCTCATTAGCCTTAACTGTAAGCGCTACTTTTTGCTCTTGATCCAATGGGAGATAACCTGAGCAAGTTGCATCCAAAGTATAATCATTACCTGGCTCAAGATCTTTGAACACGAAGATACCATTGTACATAGTATCCACATTGTAGCGAGCTACCTCTACACCTGCTTTCTTCAAGATAACCTCAGCACCGTTACATGGTACCCATTGGTCGTTAGTCTTAGGAGCGTAGGTAAACAAGCTGTGGTTCATCTTGTTGTGTTGATCTTTCACTGTACCAACGATATAACCCTTAGTCTCTTTGTCTGCACCATAGTAACTGATGATAGCACGGTAGTAGTCAAGACCCTCCATGTGGCAGTAGTCTTGGTTGAGTGCACGGTGACGAGCTGGTTGATAGGTGTGGAAGTAACCCTCAGAGAGGAAACCACTGGCACCATGTTTCATTACACCAAGGTAACCCTTATAAGTCTTACCATTGATGGTCAAAGTAGAAGTAGAACCATAGAAGTTCCAGTCACCACGGATATTGAGGTTAGTAGAAGATGCAACATCAATACCCGCCTTCATAATTTTGAGTTTCTCCTCATTAGCCAATTTAGCTTTCTCGTAGCTACCCACTACATATTCAGCACCGTCAGTAGAGTTAGCACCAGAATATGCGTCTGGACCACGATAGAGCATCAATGGGAAGTTAGCGGTACTACCCTCAGCGTTCGCATTAGAGTGAACAGAGATAAAGTAGTCAATATTGTTAGCCTCTACCTCGCGGCAGATCTCGCTCAAACTACGATTATATTTCTCGTAATCTGGGTGAGCATAATAACCATCAGAATATTGCCAACCGATAGTAGGATCTGCAATTGAGCCTCCTTTGTTGTAGGTATAATCTGGATAGTCACCATTTACCATAGTATATGGCCAAGGACCACATTGAGTACGAGAGTACAATACGGTTGCACCCATAGCCTCAAGTTTCTCGCCCAAATACATACACTTCCAGAGGTTGGTGTTAGACTCGTAGAAACCGAGTGTATCTGGCATACCTGTAGTAGGCAAGTTTGGATATGGAATAGTAGCCATTGGACGGTCATTTGGACCAAAGCTACCGTGACCTGGGTTCACATAAATGCGTTTGCCTGTCAAGTCAGCAGCTGACATGGAAACGGTAAGCAGCGCTGCTGCGAGAATCATAAATATCTTTTTCATAACAGTCTGCATTATTTAACGTTCAACATATATACTTCGCCATCCAAGGTAGAGAATACCACAGCACCATTAGCTGCATATGGCTCGATAGCGATCATAGAGTCATTGGTCAATACTTGCATTTTGCCGTCCAAAGTATAAGCTACAATGCGACTTGCAGTAGTAAAGTGACCATCATCCTCATCTGCCATAGCTACGATGGTATTATTGTCATACCATTGTGCAGCGCGGCATGCGTGAGCAATGTATTGCTTGTTGCTACCATCAATATTAGATACCCAGCAACCGTTACCGCATACGTAGTAGCACAACTTCTTGCCATCTGGAGAGATAGAAGCCCAGATGTAGCTCAAGTGCTTGCCATTAGGAGCAACAACAATGTTTTTACCATTGCGGTTAACAACCATCAAGCGGTCTTGAATAGAAACAGATTGTTTAGCAGAACTGGTTACCATAGCGCTTGCATCGCGTTGTGCTTTTGCTACAGTAGCGGTTTTAGCAGTAGCCAAATTCAGACGGATAACGTCATTCTTGCGCAAACCTTGTTTGTCAAACTTGGTCTCACGATACACGATTTCTTGACCATCGTTGCTGATTTGAACATTGTAACCTGCACCAGGTGCAGTAGTGATAGTGGTGGTTTGACCAGTAGCCACATCATAGCGACGCAAGCCGTGGTTAGAACCGTTGGTGATCAGTACATAGGAGCCATCTGCGCTCACGCCTGCCACCTTCACATCGGTGTCTGTAGGAGTGTTCAACTTAGTCAGTTGACCCACCTCAAACACTTGCGCTGAAGCCATCATAGAGATAGCCAACGCCAAAGAAAGAAAGATCTTCTTCATACGAAATGTTTTTAATGGTTAAATTTATTGTTAATTATTATTTTATTTATTGCCCTCGCAATAATTTTAGCGTACAAAGGTACAATTTTTTTCTTGAACTTGCAAATTTCTGTGTATTTTTCAAAAAAAATCACCACCAAAGAAAAACACATCCTGCGATTAGCAACGCAACCATATAGGTTATATAAAACACACCGCTACTTACCGATGCTTTGCGCATAGGTAGCAGTACAGCAGCAAATGTAGCTATGGCTATTCCAATGGCTATCAACCATTCTTGCCATGCCAAATGAGGCAGATTCTCTATCCATATCCACTCTAACCACCCCATATAGCGCAGTCCAAACGCCACAAAGAAGCGCAAGGCAATAGCAATCAGCGAAGCCAGCCACACACGCCATGTCATATAGCCTTTAGCGACCATATATCCCCAGACGATCACGACACCCGCTATCATTGCCCAAGGCAACGGTACCAAAAAACAGCAAATCATAGTTGCCAAAAAAGCTTCTTCAGTGGCTTCTTTTTGGTAATGAATATTCAGAAGAACCAAGTCCATCAACAATGCAACAAAGATTATCAAATGTACTTGCCACCACTGATGTAACATAGGTATAGCAGACATAACATACCAATAAGTGGACAAAACAAACATAGATGGGATATTCGTCATGCCACCTCTATAGAAGCAATACGCCAACAAAAAACTATTGACAATTGTCAGTCCTAAAGCCACCAATCGCGTTACCACCTCGTTACCAGTCAATAGGCTTAGTACCCACATAGCACTTCCAAGAACGATTAGAAATATCGTTCTTGGAAGGCTAGCTTGGGATATATTCTTGAGGAAGTACTTCAATGGATATCTTAGTTTTCCTTCGGTATCATCTGCTATCGTTGCCGTGTTGTTGCCGTAATGGTTAGGGAACAGACAGGGAAAATACAAGAGTTATCTTAGAATCCGCAGCGCTTCATGTGGTGCTTAGGATCGGCGTCCTTGCCGCGGAACTCTTGATAGAGCAATGCCGCGTCGCGTGTACCACCTTGCTCCAAGAGGCGAGCGAACTTCTTCGCCATCTCTGGATTGAAGATGTCGCCAGTTTCCTCGAAGGCTGCAAACGCATCGGCATCCAATACGGCTGCCCATGTGTAGCTGTAGTAGCCAGCAGCATAACCTGTGGTGAAGATGTGGTTGTAGAAGGTAGAGCGATAGCGGGTAATGATCTCAGGAATCATCTGCATCTTCTTCATAGACTCTGCCTCAAATGCGTTCACATCAAATGCCTCTGTAGTGGTCATCTTGTGGTAGTCCATATCGAGGATAGAAGAGCTGAGCAACTCGGTTTGTACGAAACCTTGGTTGAAGGTGCCAGCCTTGTTGATCTTAACCACCAACTCCTCTGGGATCAATTCGCCTGTTTGGTAGTGGAACGCGTAGGTCTTCAGCACCTCTGGGTGGTAGCAGTAGTTCTCCATGAATTGGCTTGGGAGCTCCACGAAGTCGCGTGGGGTGTTGGTACCTGCAAGCGATTGGTAAGTGGCTTTAGACATGAGGCCGTGCAATGCGTGACCGAACTCGTGGAAGAGGGTCTCTACATCGTCCATTGAGAGGAGCGATGGGTTGCCTGCGGTAGGTTTGTTGAAGTTACCCACGTTGATGATCACAGGGCGGTGATCCACGCCGTTGGCATCGATGTATTGGTTGCAGATATTGTTCATCCATGCACCTGGGCGTTTGCCAGCGCGTGGGAAGTAGTCGGTATAGAGGATACCTACCAAACTACCATCTGCGTAAGTTACTTTGAACACCTCTACCTCTGGGTTATATACTGGCATACCCTCCAGTTTCTCGAAGTTGAGACCAAACAACTTGTTTGCCAAACCAAACGCACCCTTGCGCACGTTGTTGAGCTCAAAGTATGGCTTGAGTTCTTCCTCGTTGAGGGCATATTTCTCTACGCGGAGTTTCTCAGCATAATACCACCAGTCCCATGGTTGGAGTTTCTCACCAGGGAGGTCTTTGTCCATCATCTTTTGTAGTTCAGCCGCTTCACGCTTAGCAGCAGCCAAACTTGGACCCCACACCGACTCCAAGAATGCATCCACAGTCTTCGCATCGTGCGCCATGCAGTCAGCTAGGATATAATCCGCAGGGTTGGTATAACCAAAGAGGTGTGCTTTCTCCACGCGCAATTGCATGGTCTTTACGATGACGTTCTTATTGTCATACTCGTTGTCATGGTTGCCACGGGTTGTGTACGCCATCAGCAGTTCTTTGCGCAACTCGCGGTTCTCGCAGTATTGGAGTACTGGGGTGAAGCTGGTGCGCTTAGGGGTAAAGAGCCATGCGTCAGGACGACCTGCAGCGGTTGCCTCTTCTTTGGCTGCCGCTTTGGCGCTCTCAGGCAGACCCTTGAGTTCAGCCTCATCGGTGATGAAGAGTTGGTAAGCATTGGTCTCTGCTACAACATTGTTGCCGAATTGCAGAGAGAGCAAACCGAGTTCTTGGTTGATCTCTTTCAAACGGGCTTTCTTGTCCTCTGGGAGGTTTGCGCCGTTGTTAGCAAAAGACTTGAAGGTCTCGGTCAAGAGTCGCATTTGCTCATCGTTAAGACCGAGGTTCTCACGCTCATCATATACGGCTTTCACGCGTTGGAAGAGGGCGTCATTCAAGATAATACCGTCGCTGAGTGCAGAGAGTTTAGGAGAAATCTCCTCAGCGATAGCGTTCATCTCGTCGTTGCCGTCGGCCTCAATGACATTGAAGAACACACCTACTACCTTGTTGAGCAGTTCACCACTGCGGTCGAGTGCCTCGATGGTGTTGGCGAAGGTAGGTGCTTCGGGGTTATTAGCGATAGCCGCAATCTCTGCTTCGTTCTCTGCGATAGCTTTCTTAAAAGCAGGCAGATAGTGTTCAATTTTCACTTGGTCGAAAGCAGGAACACCATAAGGAGTGTTCTGCTCTACGAGCAATGGGTTCTCGTTTTTAGTACATGCCATAAGCGATACGAGCGCAAGGCTCAGAAATAGGATTTTCTTCATTGTTATTATGTTTTATTATTGTATCTTCACATTTTTCCGCATGGATTCACGAATCATACTGCGTAGTTCCGCCGACTGGGTATCCACTTTTCTATGGAAGACTGGTTTAAAATCTTTCGCGAACTTACATGGTGCCAACTTGATGTCCAAATCATCCAATGTACCCGAAACATTCACACCCAAATAAACAGGCGACAATACGTTCACATCGTAATTAAAACTCATGTCCAAATTATGTCGTCCGCCCAAAGCAAACATATAGTTATCCATGGACACAGCAAATGGATACACATCCACTTCCTTCTTATATAAGGTAATCTCCGCGGAGATACTATCTACTATATTCTCTGTCTTTTTGTTGAACATCAGCAACTTAGCCATCCTGTCAAAGATACTATCACTCATCACTACCATATCCTTTCCAAAGATACTTGCTGCACCGCGCATAGTAGAATATTTAGGTTTGTACTCCGCATTCAAGTATGTTTCAGCGGCCAAGTGAAACTCCACCTCCCCCTTAAATGCATTAAGCATTGGCACTTGTTCTACCACCATAGGCAACAGATCCACCAACTCTTCTACATTGACATCCAACATATGATAATCCAATCCCACATAGATGTGATTACGCCTTGGAGTCTTGTACATTGCCGTCAGCTGTAGCTTGGCAGCTTTGCAAACAAAGCCCATCTCTTCCAATACTAGTACACCATCTTTGACGTATAGCCTACCTTTCAAGTCTCTCACTATCTCATCTTGCACACTTGCTTCCTTGATATGGGTGTTTAGCGCCAAATCCAGATGTGTTGGTACAAGGAATGGCTCTTTCGCCGACATTTCAGTAGAATTAGTATCCGATGCTTGCTCATCTGAAACCTCTTCGCTACCCATGTCTGCAGAGAAAATCTCCAAGAAATGATTGACATCCGTATGGTTGGATACAAAGTTCAATTCTCCTTGCAAATCACCATTCTCTCTCATCCATTTACCCATGTTGCGCACTTCGCCAGATAGTGCAAAGTCCGACTTACCAATCTTGACTTGCGAGTCTTCGATATGAAATACGCGATTCGAATAGGTAAAGTCAATCTTAGGTATGATAAGCGTATCTTGCAACATTGTAGTACGGATCAATCCGTTTGTCAACTCAACTTCCACATTCGGATTCCACTGAAGCAATACATTTTCCTCACTTGCATTATATCTTGCTGTAGCCAACAAACTGAGCGAATCAGTTGTCACACTCAGAGTCGTGTCCATCTTTGCTTTCAGAGCAACTGTCTGCAGCTGCGCTTTCAGTCGAGGCACATTTTTATTTCGTTTGCTCGTTTCCAGCGAAGCCATAATCGTAGATTGCTTGAGTGCAGCCATCATTTCCCCATATGCGGCATATAGTGAATCCGACAAAATCGTCACTTTCGCGACTGGCATAGCTGTGGAGTCCAACATATTGTATGCCACATCGCCATGTATATCTGGAGACAGTACATAGGCACTCATACTATCCATACTTACTTCCAATGCCTGCTTCGAACGAATACCCAACGTAGCATAAACCATCGAGTCTCTACCTTCCACCTCCATTGCCATATCCACCAGCGGACACGTAGCATGCAGACTATCCATACTGAAGCACATATCTTGCCACTGTATCTTACCATTAACTTTTGCGCCATCCACATTCATCTGCATTAAATCGCTCATGCGAACATCCGTTTGCAACTGCACTTTAGCGCGCCCTTTTGCTAACATATTCGTTGGTACAAAATCGGCAAAATCAGGCAGATAAGCATTCGCTCCCACATTCAGACGCAACCGCATATCTCCCAATGCCTCTTCTACTTGTCCCTTTACCTGCACAGACGAATGCTTGGTCTTAGCCGTCAAGTAATGAACATCCAAGTTGGTCGAAGCAATATCGTTGAGGTCTATATGTGCATCAGCCGACATATTCACATCACGCAACGGATATGGCAAACCATCATACGAACCCTTCGCTTGTGCTACAGTGAGCGTGGCATCCACCGTCGGGAGTATCGTCTCGGTCAGCAAGCCTGCCACATCTGCCTCCACCGACAATATTCCGTCCACATTTATAGCCTGCAAATTATCTGTGATAGTTGTTGGCAATAGCGCTAACAAAGGCTGAATCTGCCATTCCTGAGCAGCCACATGCAACTGCATGCTCAACTCATCTGCTAAAGTCACTATACCATCCAACATCAGCTTAAATTGATTCACCTGCAGATCTGCATCCTGTAATTCGATAGATTTCAGCTCAGTATCTATCATCATCGGAGCCAGGACACGTGCAGATAGATGATCGGCATACACAGTCCCACTCATACGCGCAGAGACGTCATTGAGTGCCAAATCTATGGTAATATTCTCCCAACCGTGCATATATGCCTTGATATTACTATTGTGAATTTCTGCGTATATAGAGCGACTAACATCCTCATATACAATATCTTCCATATTCACATATAGCTCATCCACACTAATTTTATTGAAGGGAAGTACCATACTGCTGCTATCCGATGCAGTAGTGTCAGCTGGCAGACGGAAAATATTGAAGTTCTGCACACTATCCGATATATACACATACGCCTTAGTATTGACCAAGGCTAATGAGGAGATAAATAGCTCATTCTTCTCCCACAAACTCTGCACGTCCAATACTACCGATGCCCTATCTGCTTGTAACAGTGTATCTTGACTCGAACCCTCACAAGGGTTGACTATCAATACACTATCTATCTGAAGCGCAAACTCAGGAAAGGTAGAAAAGAAGCTCAACTCTACCCTACCTATCCGATGCTCACACGTGATGTAGTCGCCAGCAATGTCGCGCACAATAGGGGTAAGGCGATCGGGAGTAAAGACTACCCAAAGAGCCAAACTAACAGTTATCAGCACCACACCGACTATGCTACCGAGCGTGATACCCAGTATCTTCAGTACGCGTTTCATCGTTCTACTACTTTAGCAAAGGTCTTCACGGCACCTTTAGAGTCTTTCACTTTGTATTTGAGTGTCACATCGCTCAACTCCACCACGGTGTATATCTTAGGAATATCTGCACCGCCATTGTCCATCAAGTGGATTTCGGTCAGATCACTCTTCACCAACTTATACTTAAACCAGCCGTTGCCGTAGGGAATAAGATCCGATTCCAACACATCTTCTGCCTCGTCCCACTCGCAACCATATTTGTACTCATTATTGTCATCTTGCTCGGCGGTGAAGCGAACAAACGCTTCTGTGCCTTCCTCTTGCCATAGACCCAACAAGTCGGCTTCGTCAAACACCACTTCAGACTCTGAATTGAAGCATGAGGTCATAATTGTGGCTATCATAGCCAACACAATAAATAGTGAAATTTTCTGTTTCATAAGACCAGTTTTTTTATGTACATCTATTTGCGGATTAACCTTATACGAACCAATCCTTAGAAATCCGCTGTAGATGCGCTGATGATACGCTGTACATACCGCTCGCATCTCATTTGCCGATTGCCTTTCATTGATCGATTTTTATTCGGGTGCAAAGATACTATTTTTTTTCGAGATATGCAACAAAAGGCGATAATTTGTATTATTTTTAGTTTTTTAACTAGCAATTTATCGTTATATCTGCCCCCTACTCTTTTCTCTCATGTCATAAATGCGTAGATCGTAAATAATAAATGATACCCTCGCCTAGTCTATATGAAACATGGCGAGGGTAATTGAAGCAGTCCTTGATGACCATCAACGTAATGTTCTATTATCAAATCAGTTGGTAAATCGTACTTTTTTGTCGTGTCTGCAATAAATCTCTTTCATAAGATTACAAAACCAATATTAGTTGCCTATTACTTTCCTTGCGACATATCCTTGGCTTGTTTCTAAGAAGACAACAAACACTCCTGAACTAGGCAAGGTAATGCTTGTCGTATCTACCGACGCAATTCTTTTGCTTACAAGCACCTTGCCCGACATATCTACCACATACAACTGCTGGATAGCACAATCACATTCTATCTGCAACCGATTGCCATGTTGAGTAATACGTATAGCACTGGTCTCTACATCCTCTACAGCTGTATCATCTGGACCAAAACGGATAGCCCTTATATCGCCCATCGGCAAGCGAAATTCCCCTTCCGAGGTTGTCAGCACCAACACATCTGCTTCAAAGGTTATCTTCTCTATTGTAACCAATAAGGCAATTTGTGTTGTTCCATCCATCTTTTGCACATGCAAACTACTTGGTTCTTGCCCAAGCATAAACACAGATGCGCATAACAGCATCGTCAAAATAATACACTTCTTCATAGGTATTGTTATTTATTATTTGCTATTTTCTCATAGGAGGCTTCTACACCATCCATAAAATTTTCTCATCATCTTTTCTTCATTAATTCCAACTTTTCAAATCTTATACCGTCCATTGAGAAATTATACATAATCAATGTGCTATCAGTGATAGTGTACTCTGTTGTATATTGAAATGGTTGGAAACGACTATCCGGCTGGAAAGAAAATTCTAAAATATTGTCGGAAACTGTATAATTCCATTTCTGATGCATATTTGGACCTGTATTGTAATTAGGTGCGTAAGGATTTTTTCCTCGATAATACTCTACGATACCGTCAGCTTCAAAAGTGAGCATAATGAACTGAAGTGTATATACAGTTTCCTCCCCCTCCCAAACTCCTAATAGTTGTTTGACGTTTGGGTCTATATGTTCTTCAAACGTCACACTATCCACTTCAGCCACCGCAAAACTTGTGGATACACCATCCTGCCATACCTGCATTTGTCGTTGAGCAAATAATGTCAATGTGGTTGACAATGTTAGTACAATCAATAGAATCTTTTTCATGGT
>JAZOVR010000077.1:0-9758 GCA_045658785.1 Paludibacteraceae bacterium
GTTATGACAATCTTTCTCTCAATGGCAAATATGCACGTAGTACAACGCCATTATTAGAACAAAAAAGTAATTTGCTTTTGTTTCATAACTATTATTCCCAAGCTTGTCTTACAATGTATTCCGTGCCGCAGTTAGTAACGCGTGCAACACCAGATAATTATGACTTAAACTTCAAAGAAAGATCCATCGTTGAACCTTTTAGAGAATGTGGTTTTAAGACGTATACTATAGTAAGTCAAACCAATTTGTTATCCTATGAAAAATATCTTTCCAACGGTGTTGATTCATTAATAATCGTACCTAACATTGTGCAAAATGGGGAGATTATTATGGGAGATAAAACGATGGTTCATATTGTAGACTCGCTTACGCAACAACACGATAAATTATTTATAATGATGCAATTCCTTGGCAATCATAGTTTCTTTACTAATTATGAGAAGGAATTTGACATCTATAAACCAAATTCAAATTCTTGTACAGATGAAGAGAGGCTGACATCAGATAGTTTGCTCATAAATGCTTATGATAATAGTATTCTATACACAGATTGGGTATTAAGTTCGATAATAGATGTAATTGATCGCTCCGATATTGTGTCATCATTTGTTTTTGTATCTGACCACGGTGAGCATATCAGTAAAGAAGGTGCTGGACATGGAGGTAATTGCAGTCCTGTAAAAGAAGAATATCATGTTCCATTTATTTTCTGGTGGTCAGATGAATATGAGGCTTTGTATCCAGAAAAGACATATGTTGCAAAATCACATACGCACAGCAAAATAAATGGCGACTGTATATTTTATAGTTTATGTGACATGGCTGATATTCAGTTAGATTCAATATATGCTACACCATCTTGGAGTGTATTTTCATCAAAATTTGAGGAACATCCTAGGTTGATATTATTACCTGACGGAATTAATTCCATTGCAGTTGATTGATCTGTTTCGAAGAGTTCGGATAACTCCCACAGACGCGAAACCTTTGAAAACTGAAACTGGCAAGGTAAAAGCCACCGAAAGCCCACAGATCTCTTATAGATGTGTTCATTGTGTTCTTCGGGCGCAACACTCGAAGTGCCATCCGAGGCACTTCTTCACGCGCAATGCAGCCCATACTCCAGAACGCTCGCTTTTTTTTTAATCGGTTGACACCTTTTGTAATACAATCCGACTTGCTCATCTGTGAGTAACTCCCGCTGAGCAGTAAAATTGTATTACAGATAGATAAATCTATCTTTTTTTGAAGAAAATATCCGCTATCCTTGTATATGTCCCAAATTTTTAGTACCTTTGCAGCGACATTTATGGTCTATAACTAACTTGGGTGCAAAAGGTACCCGTAAAACTAATTTTAATAAGATGAATATTGTAAAAAAGGAGATTATTCTTCCTGATGGGCGTGTGATCACGCTCGAGACTGGCAAGCTGGCTAAGCAGGCTGACGGCGCCGTAATGGCGACCCTCGGCAATACCATGGTTCTTGCTACAGTTTGCTCCGCAAAGACTGCGGTTCCAGGTACGGACTTCATGCCGCTTACCGTTGAGTACAAAGAGAAGTTTTCTGCAGCTGGTCGTTTCCCAGGCGGTTTTACTCGTCGCGAGGGTAAAGCATCTGACTACGAGATTTTGATTGCTCGTTTGATTGACCGTGCGTTGCGTCCTCTCTTCCCAAGCGATTATCACGCTGATACTTTCGTAAACGTAACTCTCTATTCTGCTGATGGCATCGACATGCCAGAGTCTATTGCAGGTTTGGCAGCTTCTGCCGCTCTTGCTTGCTCTGATATCCCATTCGAGGGTCCTATCTCTGAGGTTCGCGTAGCACGCGTGAATGGCGAGTTCGTCATCAACCCAACCTTCGAGCAATGCGAGAAAGCAGACATCGAACTTGTTGTAGCTGCTACTCTCGACAACATTATGATGGTGGAGGGTGAGATGAAAGAGGTAAGCGAGGCAGATATGCTCGAGGCTATCAAGGTGGCTCACGAGGCAATCAAACCACAATGCCAAGCTCAAATTGAGATGATGGAGGCATTTGGTAAGACCGTTAAGCGTGAGTACTGCCACGAGATCAACGACGATGAACTCCGTCAAGCAGTTCACGATTTCTCTTACGCTCGCGCTTATGCACAAGCTACTGCTGCTGATACCAACAAGCATCACCGCGAGGAGATGTTCACCCAAATCCGCGAGGACTTCAAGGTAGAGAAAGCTGAGTATATGGCTGCTCGTGCTGAGGCTCTCGGCGTAGAGTTGGATGACATCGATGCACTCGTAAACAAATACTACCACGATGTAGAGAAAGAGGCTATGCGTCGCTCTATCCTCGATGAGGGCAAGCGTCTCGATGGCCGTAAGACTACCGATATCCGTCCTATCTGGTGCGAGGTTTCTCCACTGCCTGGACCTCACGGATCTTCTATCTTCACCCGTGGTGAGACTCAATCACTCTCTACTGTTACACTCGGTAACAGCCGCGATGAGAAGATGATTGATGAGGCACTTATCCAAGGTTCTGAGAAGTTCCTTCTTCACTACAACTTCCCTCCATTCTCTACTGGCGAGGCTCGTCCACAACGTGGCGTAGGTCGTCGTGAGATTGGTCACGGTAACTTGGCTTGCCGTGCGCTCAAGTCTGTAGTTCCTGCTGATTATCCATACACGATCCGTGTAGTGAGCGATATCCTCGAGTCTAACGGTTCTTCTTCTATGGCTACTGTTTGCGCAGGTACTCTCGCCCTCATGGACGCTGGTGTACCTATCAAACCTGTTTCTGGTATTGCTATGGGTCTTATCTCTGAGTGCAAAGGTACTAAGTACGCTATCCTTAGCGATATCCTTGGCGATGAGGATCACCTCGGCGATATGGACTTCAAGACCACCGGTACACGCGATGGTTTGACCGCTTGCCAAATGGATATCAAGGTGGACGGCTTGAGCTACGAGATTCTTGAGAACGCACTCGCACAAGCACACGAGGCTCGTATGTATATTCTCGACAAGATCGTTGAGACCATGCCAGAGGCTCGTCCTGACCTCAAACCTCATGCTCCACGCATTGTAAGCTTCATCATTCCTAAGGATATGATTGGTGCAGTGATTGGCCCTGGAGGTAAGATTATCCAAGGTATCCAAGCTGAGACTGGCGCTGTCGTTTCTATCGATGAGGTAGAAGAGGGTGGCAAGGTAGAGGTTGCATCAAACAACCAAGAGTCTATGGACGCTGCTATCGCTAAGATCAAAGCTATCGTGGCTATCCCAGAGGTAGGCGAGGTATATCAATCTACCGTTAAGTCTATCATGCCTTATGGCTGCTTCGTAGAGTTCATGCCTGGCAAAGGGGGCTTGCTCCACATCTCAGAGATTGATTGGAAGCGCTATGAGACCATGGAAGAGACGGGCATCCAAGAAGGTGACAAGATCACTATCAAACTCATGGAGGTTGACCAAAAGACTGGTAAGTTCAAACTCAGTGCGAAGGCATTGAAGGAGAAACCAGAGGGTTATGTTGAGCCAGAGCGTCCAGCTCGTGGTGATCGCGGTCCTCGTCCAGAGCGTCGTGGTCCACGCCCAGAGCGTCGCAACCCAGAGGCAGACGGTGCACGCTTGAACCGCCATTAATTAGTTAATGACATATATGAAAAAGACCACGCATTGCGTGGTCTTTTTGTATGTGTAAGGCTAGCGTAAAGGTAGCGCAACGGTTGCTAAAAGAAATCCTTATCCAATCCAGTCTTCTCTATCCAGACTGCGATAGCCGATCGCTTCGGAGATATGTTGCATTTGGATAGTTTCGCTGCCGTCTAGGTCCGCTATTGTGCGGGCTACTTTTAATATACGGTCATACGCGCGGGCGGAAAGTCCCATCTTATCCATGGCATAAGACAACATCTTATCGCCTTGGGCATCTAGTTGGCAGAATTCGCGTACCAATTTAGGTGGCATTTGGGCATTGCAATGGATAGGATTTTGTGCGGTAGCATTGTATTCTGCAAAGCGATGTTGTTGTATAGCTCTCGCTTTGATCACTCTTGCACGCATAGCTGCGCTGCTTTCACCAGGTTGCGCATCTTTGAGGGTAGAATAGGGGACAGCTTGGATATCACACTGGATATCAATTCGATCTAGGAGCGGACCAGAGATTCGACTCATATAGCGGTGAATCTGCGCAGGCGTACAAGTACAAGGGTGAGCAGGATTGTTCTCACCATAGTGTCCACATGGGCAAGGGTTCATGGCTGCTACCAACATAAACGATGCTGGATATTCCACACTCATCTTGGTGCGTGTGACGCAAATCTTTCTATCCTCCAAAGGCTGACGCATCACCTCCAAAGCACTTCTCTTGTATTCTGGGAGTTCGTCAAGAAAGAGCACGCCATTGTGTGCGAGCGAAATCTCTCCTGGGTGAGGATTCGTGCCGCCACCCACCAAGGCGACATCGGTTACTGTGTGGTGAGGGCTACGGAATGGACGTTGAACAATCAAGGCGCTAGACATGCCGTCGCTTTCTTTGCGGCGTGCCATGAGGCCCGAGACAGAATATATTTTGGTTGTCTCCAACGCTTCTTCTAAGTTTAGCGGGGGCAGAATGGATGGCATACGCTTCGCCATCATACTTTTTCCTGCGCCTGGAGGACCTACCATGAGCATATTGTGTCCCCCTGCGGCGGCTACTTCCATGGCGCGGCGCACATTCTCTTGTCCACGCACATCGGAGAAATCCAAATCCGAAGTAAAGGCATGGGTGGCAAACTCTGCTGCGGTGTCCACGTGGGTAGGTTCAAAAGTCTGTGTCTCATTCAAGAAACGGACTACTTCCAATAGATTCTTCAATCCATAGACTTCCAAACCAGTCACTACAGCTGCTTCGCGGGCATTTTGCTCAGGCAGAATCATGCCTTTGAATCCTGCTTTGCGTGCTGCTAATGCCATAGGTAATACACCTTGGATAGGTTGCAAAGTACCATCGAGCGACAACTCACCCATGATGAGGTATTGTCCTAATAGGGCTGTCTTGACTTCCTCTTCTGCAGTCAACATGCCAATCGCAAGGGGAAGGTCATAGGCAGCACCTTCTTTCTTGATATCCGCAGGAGCCATGTTGATGGTCAAGGTATGGCGAGGCTTGTTGTAACCATTCACAGTCAAAGCTGCTACAATACGCTCGTGACTTTCTTTGACGGCATTGTCAGGCAATCCGACAAGGGTAAACTCAAACCCAGGTACTGCGTGTACTTCTATTGTAACAATCACAGCGTCAATGCCTTGCGGCGCTGCGCCATAACATTTTATCAACATACGCTTATTGTTTCTTTTTTTTCTTGCTAGCTTTTACAGGCTCTGTGGAAGCTTTTTTCTTCTGAATATTCTTCTTTCTATCGCCCCAATTGAAATCGTGTTTAAATACAAATCCCACACCCTGCACCGTGTTGGCTTGGCGAAGTGAATACTTGTCCACTGTATGCGTAAATGCTTTTGCACGGAACTTGCCATTTGGCGTTAGCAAATACTCAATATCCAAATCTCCAAAGAATGGACGATTGCTCAGATCGTTGTATCGATAGCCAAAGTTACCATTGATAACTAGCTGGTTGATAGGGTGTATTTGGAAATTAGCTTCGTATTCTTGACTAGCAGTCTCACCTTCACCATCGGTACGGAAATTAAAGCCCATGGTAAAGACATCAGTTAGTTTGCTGAGCCATGAATTGATTTGTCCTGTGATAGTAGAAGAAAGCAAAGAATATGTTTCATTTAGACCTACATTCTGTGTATTCTGCAGATAATCAGGAGTATAGAATCGGTTGAATACCAGTAAGTATATCACTTGACGCATGAGCATTTCGTCAGTGTTGATCATGGAGCGAACTTGACTCTGTACTGATTCATCCGATTGGGGTAACTCTATCGCAAAATTCAATATAGGGTTGAATAATTGATCTGTCATATGCAACACACAGTTGACGGGTACAGAACTGCGATTGGTAGCGATTTGGCTGCTTTCACTGCCGAACAAATCGCGCAACGAAGCAGTTGTATGGTAATGACCTGTAATATTCAATGTTGGAGCCATTGGGTCATTGTCCCAAGTGATTTGACTACCCTCACGAATGGTGAAATTACGTCTGACGATATTTCCCAGCGAAAAGTCAAACTGTCCTGACTGTAATGTATAGGTGCCTTGCAACTGTATATTTTCAGATGGTGATTCGTACACTAGTTTTAGATTTCCCTCGCCTTTACCCTTGATGCCATCTTCTGCTCCTAATTTGATATTGATATTTGCGTCGGGTGTTACTTCGCCTTGCATAGAGAGGCGCAATCTACTCGTTGGTTTGTTTGCCTTCGGCATCTGCTCTTTTTTAGGTGCCAATAAACTCAATAGATGATGTGAGGTAGTATCTGCTTGTACAAAATTGACAAAACTGGAATTGGTTGCCTGACTGGCACTATTAATGTTTAGATAGAAATTAGTGTTGGCTTCTGTTTTTGCATTGACGTCAATCTTGCAATCCATCTCGTCTCCATAGATGTGTACATCTCCTGTTCCAAATACTTTTCCGTAGAAGAGGGCTTGCTGTTCGGCAGGAAGATCCATTACCAGCATTTTCTCCGCCCGTGCTCGCAAATCAAAACGAATATCTTGGAAATACTGATGATATACAGCGCCGGTAAATGTACCATGGTTGCCGAATTGATCGTATATATCAATGTCTGGGAAGATGATTGCTGTAGAGTCTAATGCAATCGAATCAGTCATGAAGAATGTTGTACCTATTTGAGGGACAGTGATTTGCGCATTTTTTGCCAAAGCGCGTCCTGTTACCCATACCTTCTTTTCTTGCCCCTCTACTTTCACACGTCCATATGCTCTTCCCTGTGGGTTAGATATGATGCCTTTGGTCCAGAAATCAATAAAATGAATATCTACACTATCGCACGTGATATCTAATCCCCACCACTTAGTGGCAGGAACCACCTTTCCATCAACTTGTGCTACTACACGTTGACAAGAATCAACTACATGTCCATAAATTAGAATAGATTTGTTCTCTCGATCCAGTACAGCTTCCGCAGTGACATCACCCAGATATACTCCATTAATACCTCCGTTGGGTATGAAGGCCTGGGCTTCTAACATGGGGGCGGAGAATAGGCTATATAACTTAGCTTCTCCAGTGACTGGTCCCATGATTGAAATCACGTTATTGGCCTCGGTGTAACTGAGTAGATAATTCAAATTGATATTGTTTAGCGTTACATCAATAGAGTCACTGGCGAGCTTAGAGGCTTTTCCATTAGCTGTAATTGATTGATAATCTGTCTTCAAGGAGAAGTCGTTGATGCTCATTTCTTGTTTGGCAAGCAAATAAGAAATCTTGGCTTTTCCAATGCTCCATGCTGAATCGTTCAAAACGATATTGCTAGGAAGGACGTCTATATCAAATCGTGGCTTACCCATGTCTTTGGATAGCTTAGAAATGAGATGAATGACTCCTTCATTACGAACACTATCCGTATTGCCCAACTCTACTTGTAAATCTACTATGTCATTTTTTGCGCGCACGTGTACGTTGGCCTTGATGTCTCCAATCTTAGCGGCCGTAGGATTATTTTTCGGAAGATGATTCAATACATAGAATGACAAATCTAACTGGTCATTGTGATTGCTCATGGATATGGTGATGTTCTCCATCTTGGCTCCAGAGGTGTTGATGTTAGGTATATATGCTTGTAAACCAATCTGTTGCTTGTCTTCATGGATATATCCTTTGATAGTGGGTAAAGATGGTAATTCTACGGACAAATCCAATAGTTGGGAGATTGAGTCTAGCCCACGAAAATAGGCATAGAAATCCAAATTATTCTGTTTTTGGCATTTTGTAACAGGCTTTTCTACTAATGTTGGAAGGTATTGATGCAGCAACTTTTTGATTGTAATTGGGAGCGTTTTATAGCTAAAGCCTCCACTGATGTTTGCGGTTAGGTAATCTGATTGTATACGTAACTGACGGTAGGAGTCGTTGCCGCTTATCTCGTTGTCAACCAGTAGCTTAAATTGGTTCATGATACCTTGCTTCTCTCCATTTATCAGCTGTAAAGAGTCCACAATCACATATCCTGTCATATTGTCTAGCAGTTCGGCGTTTTTGCCTGATGTATACAGGCTGATATATGCTTTAGCTCCCATTTGCAAGTCGGGATATTGTTCTATCAGATGCAAGGTGGCAGGCTGAAAATTGGATAGCACTACTGTTGCATCCAGACGCGTATCTTCCTCAGACCAGTCTGCTAAACCATTGATTGTTAATTTGATATTCTCATCTTCGATGGCAATACTTCCGCTTACTTCTTCTTTAAGTAACTCGCCATTTAGTCGAATATGTTGGTAGCAATAACCTTTATATTCAATCTTATCAATATCTCCTTCTGCGGTGCCATGTACTAGACCTGCAGAGTCAATTTTTCCATCAATGTGTGTGTGAAGTGCAATGATTCCCAAGTCTTTTTGATTCAATAATCTGCCTAAATTGAATCTGCGAGTTGAAACATGTCCACAAAAGTCCAGCTCCTGTAAGGTGGTGTCAGTTTGTACGTCTCCGTTGACTTTTAGGGATCCCAAGGATGTGGTAAATGCTCCATGCAACTCTATCTTCTCTAAGCGTCCACGAATATCTCCTTGATAGTGGATGTCGCCTAACCGATTGATTATTTGTGGCAATTGTACTGGTTTCATTTGCAACTGCGAGAGCATATCTTGCAATAGTCTATTGTTGCAGTACAACTCTGTACAATTGGCATCAATATAAATGGAGTCCAGTTTCGTCGGATGAAAAACAGCTATATCGCCAGCAAATAATTGTTGATCGCGAAATACAAGCTGCATATCTTTTGCAAAGACGGAGTCTAGATTACCCTTTAAGTTGGCTTCAAATGTGGCTTCCAGTTTATCCGTTTGTACCCTCAAGTGCATGGAATGTAGTTGAATATCGAGCGAATCCATACTGAATACGGGTAGCGATAAGGCAACATCTAACTGATCTACAAGTACTTCGTTGTACCGTACACGGGTCTGCTCCAATGCTAGATAATCAATGTTCAATCGAAATGGAAAATTCACAGAATCACTCTTAAATGTGTCAATCAAAAATTGAATATTTAGCGTTGAATCCGAAGTGGAATGTAGATTGATATATGGCTTTTTGAGTTGCAGCTGTTGTATGTTAATCTGCTCTTCCAGCAATGCCAGTGGATCAAACTCTAGTTGCAACTGTTCGATAAAGGCGAGTGTATCTTGTTGTTGATCACTTAGATAGATGCTGTCAACGATCAAGCTTGATAATGGACGATAATGGAATGATGCAATTTTTACTTCTGCCTGAAACGCTTTTGATAAGCTCTCTGTAATTTTTCCCACCAGATAAGTCTGCACTCCTTTAAAGTGCAGACTCCCCACTAAAGCACCACTCAATATGAGTAGTGATCCGAGTATAATGCTTATTACAATAAGTGCCTTTCTCATTGATGAATACCAAAAATCGCGCAAAGATACAAAAAAAAAAGTATATATGCAAGAAAAATGTATTTTTCTTGGGGAATAGGTGAGTTCTAAAGAGAGGTGTTGTGTCGCCCGAGGGTGTATTCTAACGGTAGCGATGTCGTCGTGAAAGAGAGTAGTTAGGTGATAATACTAAAAAAAGAAGGATTGTCATCCCGACAACCCAATCTTTACTTAACCTTAAATCTAAT
>JAZOVR010000078.1:0-1208 GCA_045658785.1 Paludibacteraceae bacterium
ACCAAACGAGTCGGCAAGAACAATGAAAATTAAATAGAATATATGTGAATGTACAAGAAAAGAAACAATGTCAATTCTTTACTTAAAGTTAATAGAGCCAAAGCATGCAAGTGTAACGCATGTGGAAAAAACATAATTAACCTTGGACTAAGCGATTAGTTCAGAAATATATAATTAGAGTTTGATCCTGGCTCAGGACGAACGCTGGCGGCGTGCTTCAAACATGCAAGTCGAACGGAGTAAAGTTTAAGCTTGCTTAAACTTTACTTAGTGGCGGACTGGTGAGTAACGCGTGAGCAACCTGCCTATATCTGGGGAATAACAGTTGGAAACGACTGCTAATACCGCATAAGACCAAGTATGGCATCATACAATGGTCAAAGGAGTCAAATCTGGTGATAGATGAGTTTGCGTATCATTAGCTAGTTGGTGAGGGTAAAGGCCCACCAAGGCGACGATGATTAGCCGATCTGAGAGGATGACCGGCCACACTGGGACTGAGATACGGCCCAGACTCCTACGGGAGGCAGCAGTTAGGAATATTGGGCAATGGAGGAAACTCTGACCCAGCAACGCCGCGTGAAGGATGAAGGTCCTCGGATTGTAAACTTCTTTTCTGTGGGAAAAAACAAATGATGGTACCACAGGAATAAGACACGGCTAACTACGTGCCAGCAGCCGCGGTAATACGTAGGTGTCAAGCGTTGTCCGGAATTACTGGGCGTAAAGAGAGCGTAGGCGGCTTATTAAGTTGAATGTGAAAGCCCGTGGCTTAACCACGGAAGGTCATTCAATACTGGTAGGCTTGAGATTAGTAGGGGTAAGCGGAATTCCTAGTGTAGAGGTGAAATTCGTAGATATTAGGAAGAACACCGGTGGCGAAGGCGGCTTACTGGGCTAACACTGACGCTGAGGCTCGAAAGCGTGGGGAGCAAACAGGATTAGATACCCTGGTAGTCCACGCCCTAAACGATGGATACTAAACGTGGGAGGTATCGACTCCTTCCGTGTTGTAGCTAACGCGATAAGTATCCCGCCTGAGGAGTACGGCCGCAAGGTTGAAACTTAAAGGAATTGACGGGGACCCGCACAAGCAGCGGAGCATGTTGTTTAATTCGAAGATACGCGAAGAACCTTACCAAGACTTGACATATACGGGCATATCGTGGAAACACGAGAAGAAATAGCAATATTTACCGTATACAGAT
>JAZOVR010000079.1:0-6165 GCA_045658785.1 Paludibacteraceae bacterium
TCCTCAGCCGCCATACGACGGATAGCCTCACGGTTCATAGTTAAAAAAGCCGCGTTAGCCGTAGGGATAACGCGGTAACCTTCTTTTTCTAATTCGACGAGAGTAGGGGTAGCAATAGCTTCTACTTCAGGGATAATCATACTTGGTTGCTCAGTTTCAATCACTTGGCGGAGTTTTGCGCCGTCCAACATATTGAATACATGTGAGCGATGTGCCACTTGCATAGCTGGAGCATTGGCGTACTTATCGCACGCGATTACTTCTACACCATAGCGTTGGAGTTCTAGGGCAACTTCTTTGCCCAATTCGCCACTACCGAGCAATAATGCCTTGGTGGCTACAGAGGTAAGGGGAGTTCCGAAATTCATGAAAATATAGTGTTATATTGTTATCTTTATTTCGGGGTGCAAAGGTACAACTTTTTTTTGGATTATACAACACCCGCCTTGCTTTTTTATACTTTTTATTTTAAAAACAAGTATTGCCACTTGCGATAGAACGCAAATGGCAATATCTCTTAGTCTGGAAATTCCATCAAATACGCTTTGATAAACTCGTCAATATCTCCGTCCATAACAGCATTGACGTTGCTTGTTTGATAATTAGTTCTGTGATCTTTTACGCGACGATCATCAAATACATACGAGCGAATTTGGCTACCCCATTCAATCTTTTTCTTGCCAGCTTCTACCTTGGCAGCAGCTTGGCGGCGTTTCTCCAACTCCAATTCGTACAACTGACTACGCAAGTGGCGGAGGGCGTTTTCGCGGTTTTTTGGCTGATCACGAGTCTCTGTGTTCTCAATCACAATCTCATCGGGTTGGTTGGTGAGCGGGTTGATAAACTTATAGTGCAAGCGCACGCCCGATTCTACCTTGTTGACATTCTGACCACCTGCACCCGAAGAACGGAAAGTGTCCCAAGAGATGCCCGCTGGGTCCACTTGTATATCTATTGTGTCATCAATCAGCGGCACTACGAATACTGATGCAAATGATGTCATACGTTTCCCTTGTGCGTTGTATGGACTCACTCGTACAAGACGATGTACACCATTTTCCGACTTCAAATAGCCATACGCCATATCGCCTTCTATATTGAAAGTCACAGTCTTAATACCTGCTTCATCACCTTCTTGGAGGTTTGCAATTGATACTTTATAGTCGTGCTTTTCGCAATAACGTTGATATAATCGCATCAGTTGTTCTGCCCAATCTTGTGCTTCGGTACCACCCGCACCTGCCACAATCTTAAGCACTGCTGGCATTTGATCTTCCTCGTGCGAAAGCATATTCTTCATTTCGAGTGTTTCCACTTCATGAATGGCATGAGCATATGCTGCATCTACCTCTTCTTCTGTCACGAGTTCTTCTTTGCAATAGTCAAATGCTAACTGTAGTTCTTCGGTAGCAGATCGTACACCTTCATAACCTTCGATCCATGCTTTTATACCTTTGACCTTGCGCATCTGTGCTTCTGCTGATTTGGCATCTTCCCAAAAACCTGGGTCTTGGGTACGCAATTCTTCTTCTTCGAGTTGTACGCGTTTTTCATCAATAGCCAAGTATTGCTTCAGTTTGTCAGCACGTTGTTGGATTTCTTTTAGTTGCTCAATCGTTATCATAAGTTCATATTATCCCAATTTCGGGTGCAAAATTACTACTTTTTTTTGAATTATGCAAATACTCATTGTATCTTCTGCTAAAAATACTTTTCAAAAATCTCTCATAGAAGTGCTGTTTATTAAGATTTGAACTATTTGACATTATTTTGTTTCTATATTCTTTTTCAGCAGATGATAAGCTGAAGATAGGCAGATGATAAGCTGCTGATGGATTGATATAATGGCTGTATAAAAAGTGCTGTTTGTTAAGATTGTGATATTCCATTATTGCGGTTTTGTTTGAGCGTTTTTCTTCAAAAGTGCTTTGTTTTTACAAAATGTTATTTATTTATTTGCGCAATCCAAAAAAAAGTAGTAACTTTGCAAAAAAATGAAACTGTTTTCTTGTTGATACAATATATTCAAAATTTATGTATATGAAACGATTCCTTTGGTTGGTAGTGCTGTGCTTGGTCGTAGCAACAGCGGATGCGCAGATAGGTGCAGAGGTGTTTGAACCCGAAATGTATGTATCACCTACTGAATATGATTATACCAATGTAGCCCTATTCCTAACAAAAAATAGTAAAACAAAGCGGGAGAAGGCGCGTGCGATATACGATTGGATATGTGAAAATATAGCATATGATACCTCGTATAGTATATATACAGCAGATGAGTGCTATGATAATAAAAAAGGTGTATGTCAAGCATATAGCGAGTTGTTTTATCGTTTGTGTGAGCCAATAGGGGTGGAGTGTTATGTGGTGAGTGGGATATCAAAAGATTATGATAATAAAATTAGTGAAAGAGGACATGTGTGGATTATGGCTGAGGTGGAGGATGGTCCGATATTGATAGATCCAACATGGGGAGCAGGGTTTGTTGAAAACAATGAGTTTAGATTTTGTGAAGATCATTCCTATTGGTTTGATGTAGATCCATATTGGATGATTTTTAGTCACTTTCCGAAACAAGAAGAATTTCAGTGTTTGGTAAATCCAATAGATGAAGATATATTTCGAGCATTGCCATATGCTGCTCCTGCTTATGGAATATTGGGATGGGATGCCTATGATATTTACCATGCTATACGAACCCATAGGATAAGTACTTTGCCTAGGATTTATGAGACAAAGTATGGCAGTATGTTAAGATGTGTGGATGTTCCTCTTCAGAACACATTGAATCCGGCTACGAAATACCACTTTGAGGTAGAGAAGAAAGAAGATGTGAAATTGGCGATTGTCATCAATAAAAGATTTGTATATGATAATGAGTGGATTCAATCAGGGGATAGGTATTCCATTGATTTGCTGCCAGAGGAGGGTGGTGAATTGCATATTAGTGTTAGAAATAGCGAAGGTCGCTATAGTTGGTTAGCGTCCTATCATGTGTCTACTCCCACTGCAGATGAAGAAGAATATATTTCCACTCGCAAAAGACCAGTAATATATGGAGAAACCTTGGATGAATATGGAGTGAGATTGGTAGATGTTCCAGCTGTGAATACATTGAATCCGGCTATGAAATACCATTTTGAGGTAGATGGTAGAGAGACCAAATCCTTTGCAATTAGTTTGAATGGTAGATGGTATAAAGAAAATCAATGGACGTGTACTGGCACAACGTGCTATATTGATATTACCCCAAATGAAGAAGGTAACTTGAGATTATACGTTAAGAAACCTGATGGTGAGTATATGCCAATTGCTGAATATGTGGCGAAGAATAGGTAGTGGTGATAGAATGTAATGGGTGGATTTTGTAAAGTGGAAATAGCAACTGATATGTTGTAGAATAAAAACTGAAAAAAAATAGAGAAAAAATAACAATGCTATTGCATGTGTCAAAAAAAAGTTGTAATTTTGCAAGCAATTTTAAAAATTGCATAAAAAGATGGCGATTGAACGCAACATAGTACAAATTCCGGCTCTTGTGGACCTTCATGTGCACTTTCGTGAGCCGGGTTTTTCGTATAAAGAGACTATCCGTACAGGTAGCATGGCTGCTGCTGCGTCGGGCTATAGCGCCGTGTTTACCATGCCAAATCTGAATCCCGTACCCGATACGGTGGAGCATCTGCAAGAGCAATTAGCTATCATCAAACGCGATACCTACACTGGTGTCTATCCTTTTGCGTCTATCACCATGGGGCAAAAAGGTGCGGGCGAGCTCGTGGACTTTGAGGCATTGGCTCCTTATGTTCGCGGCTTCTCAGATGATGGTCGCGGCGTGCAAAGCGAAGAATTGATGCGTGAGGCCATGAAGCGTATTCGTGCGGTGGATCGTGTGATGGTGGCTCACTGCGAAGTAGAGGCCTTGCTCAATGGCGGCTATATCCACGCAGGTGAGTATGCCGCAAAACACAATCACCGTGGCATCGTGTCTGAAAGCGAATGGCAAGAGATTGAACGCGACATCCGTTTGGTTGAAGAGACAGGGTGTCGTTTTCATATATGCCATATCTCCACCAAGGAGTCTGTAGCACTTATCCGCGAAGCGAAGCGTAAAGGCCTTCCCGTTACCTGCGAGACAGCGCCTCACTATCTGCTCCTCACAGACAACGACTTACAAGAGGATGGCAAGTGGAAAATGAACCCACCGCTCCGTGCGGAAGAGGATCGTCTTGCACTCATTGAAGGTATCAAGGATGGCACTATTGATTGTATTGCCACCGACCACGCACCTCATAGCGCAGAGGAAAAGAGTAGGGGATTAGAGAAAAGTGCCTTCGGTATTGTCGGCTTAGAGACTGCCTTCCCGCTGATGTATACCCACTTCGTAAAAACGGGTATCATCACTTTTGAGCGTCTTATCGAGCTCATGTCCACCAACCCTGCTCGCATCATCGGTTTGGACAATGCGGAATCGTTCGCCTACTTCGATCTAGATGCGTGCTACAAGATTGACCCTGCGAATTTCCTATCTATGGGTCAAGCCATGCCATTCGAAGGATGGGAAGTCTATGGCAAATGCGTCAAAACCATCGTTAACGGAATAACAGTATATAATGTGCAAGGTTAGAGGCGAAAGGTTAAAGGCAAGAATTATGAAGCAACTTACATTTGAAATAAAATCCAACGAACAGATAGCCAAGAATGTCTATCGCATGCTCTTGGCAGGTGATACTACAGGTATCCTCCCTGGGCAGTTCGTTAATATCCGCATAGCGGGACAGTTCTTGCGTCGCCCCATCTCGGTGTGCAATATTATCGACGGCGTGCTCACTATTATATATAAGGTAGTGGGTGTGGGTACGGAGGCGATGAGCCATTTGCCAGTAGGTGCACCGCTAGATGTGTTGACAGTTTTGGGCAATGGTTATAACCTGAGCAAGGCAGGCGATAAGCCACTGCTAGTAGGCGGTGGAGTGGGCGTGCCACCAATGTATATGCTGGCTCGCCAACTGCGTGAGATGGGGAAAGAGGTGAAAGTAGTTCTTGGTTTTAATACTCAAGACGAAGTTTTCTATGAGGAGGAGTTTCGTGCTTTGGGTTGCGATGTGACGGTAACTACCGTGGACGGTAGCCACGGCGTTAAGGGCTTTGTAACCAATGCGGTAGATGGACAACAATCCTACTATTATACCTGCGGACCATTGCCAATGATCAAAGCGCTATTGCAAGCCGCTGGCACCCATGGCGAAGTGAGCATGGAAGAGCGCATGGGGTGTGGTTTTGGCGCATGCATGGGTTGTACTATCCAAACCACCCAAGGACCAAAACGCGTCTGCAAAGAAGGCCCAGTCTTCCCCGCAGAGGAACTGATATTATAACAACTCCTTGCGCTAGCGCGCAGAAATCTAATAAATCTTGTTAGCAGCTCGCTACTGATTTATTGCAACCGCTCCTCGCTCCGTTCGTGTGCTGAATCTTCAGTAGATGTAGCGAAAATAATATGTTGAATAAGCAAAAAACAAATATTGCATTGAGTCCACACAAAAACATTTACTGAAGATTGAGTGATGAGTTTTGGGTCATCCAAAACGAAGAACGGTGGTAATAAGACACCAAACAATGAAAAAATGATTTAATAAGATTTCTTGAGCGAAGCGAAAAGGAGAAATAAAAATACAAACATGAACAACAAACTCCAAATATCCCTCTCTGGCATCACCCTCGCCAATCCAATTATCCCAGCATCGGGTACCTATGGTTTTGGCGACGAGTTTGCTGAGTTATACGATATCAACTGCCTGGGCGGTATCTCCTTCAAAGGTACTACCCGCGAGGCACGCTACGGCAACCCTTTGCCTCGTATCGCTGAGTGCGGCAACTATGGTATGATCAACGCTGTGGGACTTCAAAACCCTGGCGTAGAGCATGTCATTGCCCATGAACTTCCTCGCCTCAAGAGTCACTACAACGGCTGCATCGTAGCCAATGACAGCGGATTCTCTATCGAGGAGTACGTAGAGCCCTGCGCCCTCCTAGACAAAGAGCCTATCGACATCCTCGAGGTGAATATCTCTTGCCCTAACGTCCACAATGGCGGTATGGCATTTGGTACTAGCCCAGAAGCAGCAGCCGAAGTCACAGCAGCGGTTAAGGCCGTGACTA
>JAZOVR010000080.1:0-1264 GCA_045658785.1 Paludibacteraceae bacterium
AACTAAAAGATGAGTTGAATGAGTTTATAGTATAAAATCATGTCAGAAAATAACCGCGTAGAATATAAAAGAGAATTGACTCTTGAACTTGATATTGAGAAGGAGGTTGTGGCGTTCCTTAACTACAAGGAAGGCGGATACATCTATATCGGCATTGATAAAGATGGTTCAACTGTGGGCGTAAACGATGTAGATGATTGTATGCTTAGGTTGAAAGACCGCATCAAGCACAACATTTCACCTTCTGCTATGGGCTTATTTGATATTGCCGAGGAGCAAAAGGATGGGCGAAGCATAATTAAGGTTACTGTGGCAAGCGGAATAGAGAAGCCATATTTCAAAACGAAGTATGGAATGACTCCGCGAGGTGCGTATTTGCGTGTTGGGACATCTGCCGAACCTATGCCACAGGAGCAGATCGACCGTCTGTTCGCTATGCGTACACGCAACTCCATTGGCCGCATCGTATCTAACCGCCAGGATTTGAGTTTTGAGCAATTGCGTATCTACTACGATGAGCGAGGCAAAAGACTTAATGATAATTTCAAGCGAACATTGGAATTACTTACAGATGATGGCAAGTACAACTATGTGGCATATCTGTTGGCTGACGAGAATGGCAATTCAATTAAGGTGGCAAAGTATTCAAGTCTTGATCGATGCGATTTGGTGGAGAATAACGAGTATGGATATTGCTCTCTTATCAAAGCGACCAAGAGTGTATTGTCTAAATTGGATATTGAGAACAAGGTGGCAGCAACGATAACCCCGATGGAGCGCATTGAAACGCCTCTGTGGAATAAGGTCGCTTTGCGCGAGGCAGTCATCAATGCTATTGTGCATAACGATTATTCATTTGAAGTTCCGCCTAAATTTGAGATATTCCCTGATAGACTTGAAATTACATCGGCTGGTCGCTTGCCAGAATCTCTCACAAGAGAAGAGTTCTTCAATGGTATATCCATTCCACGCAACAAGGAGCTGATGCGTATCTACCGCGATGTGGAATTGGTAGAATCGTTAGGTTCTGGTATACCTCGTATTTTGCGAGCATACGGAGAAGATTGTTTCAAGTTTACAGATAACTTTATCCGTATTACTTTGCCTATAAGTGCTCATGATACTGCTCATGATACTGCTCATGATACTGCTCATGATGTTGGCGGTGTATCTAAAGTTATTAGAACCATTGTTACTTGCATTGAAGGAGAAGTTGATAGAGATACTCTCCAATCTCTAATTGGTATCAAGCACCGAACATATT
>JAZOVR010000081.1:0-3039 GCA_045658785.1 Paludibacteraceae bacterium
ATCGCTACTCCTCCATTCAAACCAAAAGAGCAAGGTCCTGGCTTCATGGATGTACCATGTGGTATCGCATCTACTTATATCTTCAACCTCAAACCAGGTGATAAGGTGACGATGTCAGGTCCTTATGGTGACTTCCACCCAATCTTCGATAGCAAGCGCGAGATGATTTGGGTCGGTGGTGGTGCTGGTATGGCTCCATTGCGTGCGCAAATTATGCACATGTTGAAGACCTTGCACACTCGTGATCGTGAGATGCACTATTTCTATGGTGCTCGTGCTATTGACGAGGTATTCTTCTTGGAGGACTTCTTGGCATTGGAGAAAGAGTATCCTAACTTCCATTTCCACTTGGCATTGGACCGTCCAGATCCAAAGGCAGATGCACTGGGTGTAAAATACACTCCTGGCTTCATTGCTCCAGTGATGGGCGACACCTACCTCAAGCAACACGACGCTCCAGAGGACATCGAGTACTACCTCTGCGGTCCTCCAATGATGTCCAAGACTGTGCTTGATCTCTTGCACTCACTCGGTGTAGAAGATGATATGATTATGTTCGATAACTTCGGTGGTTAATCAAATGGACCACCTTGAGTCCTCTTCAATCAACAGATTTTTCGAGGAATATTAATAATAACACGCGCATGCACATGCGCGTGTTATTATTTAGGGTGTTTTTTGTGATTCCCTTGTATATCATCCTCAATATCCATTTTTTCCTAGTAATGGGGGAGAAAATCCTTTGTTCGCTCACTCCGTTTGCGTGTTTAAGCATGTTTCGTCTGCCCAAACCATACTGCGCTCTTCGTTCGCAACATCTGCTTTCGCAAATGCATTCTTTGTCTATTATTCCCGAATTGTATTCGGGTACTTTTCCCCAAAAAAGTACTTTTATTAAGATTTCCCTTCCCTTGCACCTACCCAATCCCCCTCGGGTTAAAGACCAAGGAAGAACCAAAGATGAACCAAGGAACACCCAAAGAACTCCCAACCACCCAAAAGTGCTTTTTATTAAGATTGCCTACCTCAAAGAAATCTTTGTTACGGTAGCATCGGCTATCTGCCTCCCCTGCCAAATGCCTCTGTCAATTTCCTTTACACCCCTTTGTAAAGTTTCTTTACACTCTCGCACAAGTGCCAAAATGTCACATCGCTGATAATCAACATCTTTCGTATTTTGGCACGCCCTTTGAATAGTATATTGCAGAACAAAATCAATCAATATGTTAAAGCAATATACTATCCTTCTTCTCTTCTGTCTCTGCGCCGCCCATAGCGCAGCCACCTCCCTTTCCCTCCGCGACTGCATGGAGTATGCCATCGCCCATTCTGCGAAAATGGAAATCCAACGCGCCAACAACGACGATGCCCGCATCGCACGCCGCGAAGCCATCCTCCGTGCCTTCACCCCCACTATCCAAGGCGGCACATACGCCTCGCTGAACTTCGGACGCGGAATCGACCCCGAAACCAACAACTACATCTCCACTACCTCGTTCAACAACGGCTACTCCCTATCGGGTGCTATCACGCTGTTCAACGGTTTTTCGGCGGTCAATAACCTCAAAATCACCAAGACTGCCATCAAGATGGGCATCGCAGAGGAGCAACAACTCCGCGACCAAATCTGCCTCGCAGTCATGGAGGCATACTGCAATGTCCTCTATTTCACTCAGATGACCGAAGCCTTGCAAGTCCAAGTCACTTCCGCCAACAGCAATCTGCAATTGGCACAACGCCAAGAACAATTGGGGCAGAAAAGCCATGCCGATGTCATCCAACTCGAAGCCGACCTTGCCGAGCGCGAATATCAGTACATCACCATGACCAACCAACTCAACGACGCCCGTATGACCCTCAAAGACCTCATGCTTTGGGAGGAAGACCACGAATTGCTCATTGACCTTCAGAGCACCGAGAAGCTAACAACGAGCCAGGCGAGTGGTCTAACAGCCGCAGGCGGTCTAGTATCTAACAGCGAAGCTCTTCACCACCCATCCGTCGAACTGGCTGCCTATCGCATGGCTAACGCCCAACTCGACCTCAGCACAGCGCGTTGGCGATTGGCTCCGTCGCTCTCCCTCTCAGGAGGTTGGTCAACGGGTTACTACACCTATCCCCGTACCCAAGACTATGTAGCCATGCCTTTTGCCAGTCAGTTCATCAACAACAGCGGCGAGTATGTGCAGTTGTCTTTGTCTATCCCTATCTACGATGGCTTATCGCGCCAGTCGAATATCGTGCGTAAGAAAAATGCCTACCGCCGTGCCGAAGCCGAGTATCGCCAAACGCTGCGTGAAGTGGAGGCAGAGATGGCGCGTGCTGTGCAAGACCGTGATGGAGCAATGGCTGCTCTCAAACAAGCCGACCGCCGAGCTAAAGCGCAACAGGAGGCATACGCCATCAATAGCAAAAAGTTCGAACAAGGGCTCATCTCTCCCCTCGAACTCAAGACCTCATCCGACAACCACCTCAATGCCCAAGCCGAGCACCTCAACGCCCAGCTGAAGTACTTCATCAAATCCTGCGTAGTCCGCTACTACAACGGCACCCCTTATCTTGAACAACTCTAAAGTAACGAAATGAGCCGAAAATGATGTGTTTTTGCCTATAAAATGTAAAAAACAAGCAAAAAATTACACTTTTTCGTAAAAATATTTTGTTATTTGGAAAAATGGCATTATCTTTGCAGAGTAATTGAACGAATAGGACTATGAGGGTCATTAAGAAACAGGCATTGGTTGAATACTATACAACACATCCGCAAGCTAAAGATGCTTTAGAGGATTGGTACGCCAAGACCGAAGATGCACAATGGAATAACTTGACAGACATACGCCAAACTTTTAATTCCGTGGACTATGTAGGCAATCAACATTATGTATTTAATATCAAAGGCAATGATTTTCGATTGGTGGTAGTCATCAAATTTACCCCTCAATTAGTATATATTCGCTTTGTTGGCACGCATGCCGAATACGACAAAATAACAGATATTTCAAATTTATAACGATATGACAGCTATCAAGACACAAAAAG
>JAZOVR010000082.1:2500-16195 GCA_045658785.1 Paludibacteraceae bacterium
CGCGTAAACCCGAATATCGTCCCGATTGGGTTTATAACGCGCCGCATCCTGAAAATTCTACCTATTTGTATGTAGTAGAACATGGTAACGGGACAACAGAACGCGAAGCACGCAATCAAGCGATTGCTCGTGTTTTTCAAAGTACGGCTAATCGTATTGGACAATTTGTTTCTACAGATGAAATCAACCGTGCTGTACAAGCAGGTACTGATTACGATGTAATAGGTCGCACTATGAAAGTTCCTGTAAACAAAGTATGCGAATTCTCAAAACAAGATCCAAAAGACTATAGTTGGACTGTGTATATTTTATGTCAAGTAGCAAAAGCAGGCAATATCACTCCTGAATTTGAGAAATGTGATTTTTGTAATGTACATACGATTTTTGATGAAAACATGCAATCTTATAACCAGCGTTTAAAGTATTATGAGAAGCAGCTTGACATTAAGAATAAAATAAAAGAATATCAAGCCAGACAACAAATGATTAGTTCTGTTTTCTATTGCTTCGGTGGACTTTGTCTTCTTGCTGGAGTTGGTTGTCAACTGGGGTGGATTAGTGAAGATCTACATGGGATGGCTTATGCAGGTTTCGGTATGATAGGAGGTGGAACAATACTGCTAACAATCCCTTCTTTAGTAAATGTCTCTTTTGAAAGAAAAGAGAAAAAACTTAAAAACATGTATGATTTAGCTAATTTTGATAATAATTACTTACAAAATAAAGAAGTCGAAAAGTTTCAACTATCCATAGGATTTGTACCAAATGGCATGGGAGTTACATGTACTTTTTAATGGCAATTTGAGCAGATTGCAAATGAGAGGGTGTGTCAATATTTTGATATGCCCCCTTTTTTATCCATTCTCTAATGTTCGATGTTTCTTGGAAGAGGGCATGCTAAATCAGGATACGATAATTCTTGAGAAGTCTATCTACAGCGTATCATCAGCGCATCTACAGCGGAATGACTGAACAAAATGGGCTGCAAGCTTGAGTGATGAATCTCGTATGAGATAGATGAATCTATCTTTTTTTGCACATATTGCTCGTTTAACTTGCGTATGTGCATTTTTTGTCGTACCTTTGCAAAACAATTCAAAAAAAAGATTTTATGGAGAATAAGGTAGCGGAAAACCCTTTCAAAAACCGCGAGTTGGCGGATGCCAACCGTTTAGAGGACGGCGCAAATGCGCCTACAGAACGCTCGCAAGCGAGCTACAGTTTAGAGGCAAGAGGCAAGAATACTTCCTTTATCGTAGTGACGGCGTTGTTTGTGACGCTGTATGTGGTGAGCAATGTGATGGCGGTGAAGGTCATAGGACTCTGGAATCTGTTTTATTTCGATGCAGGAACGATTACTTTCCCATTTGCATACATGTTGGGCGATGTCCTGACAGAGATTTGGGGGTATAAGACGGCGCGAAAGGTTATTTTTACCACATTGCTATGTAATATCGTGATGGTATTGTGTACGCAGATCGGGGTGTGGTTGCCATCGCCTGATTATCTGGATGTTACGGCGCAGGCATACAACACCATGTTTAGCTATGTGCCACGTATCGTAATTGCCTCATTGACAGGATTTTTGTTAGGTGAACTGAGCAATGCCTGGTTGATGGAGAAGATAAAGAAGTGGACCAAGGGCAAGAGACTTTGGGTGCGAACGATTGGTAGTTCGGCCGTGGCGTATTGGTTTGACTCACTGCCATTTGTGTTGATTGCCTTTGCAGGGACGGTATCCACGCATGATTTGCTGCTGATGATAGCGTTTCAATATGTGTCGAAGTTGTTGATAGAGGCGGTGCTGGGTACGCCGATGGCGTATGCAGTTATTAAGGCTATAAGGCGAAGAGGCTATTAGGCGATAAGGTTGGGAGGAATGGAACGCTATTCGTTGATACATAGTGTGTTACCTCGGGAGTTTGTGCTGTTGCAGGGGACGGGGTGCAGATGGAAACGATGTACCTTCTGCGACTATCATGGGGATGTGAGTGATGATCCGTTTGCTGTGAATAGAGAAGTGTTAGCGCAGGTGCAGGGTGTGTATGGGGTGCTGGATATCATCAACTCGGGATCGGCCATGGAGCTAGATGAGCAGACGGTGGAGATGATTAAGAAGGTGGTGAAAGAGAAGAAGATTCATACGCTTTGGTTTGAGGCGCACTATATGTACAAGAATCAGTTGGCTAAGTTCGCGGCGCAGTTTGATGGGGTAGAGGTGAAGTTTCGTTGTGGGGTAGAGAGCTTTGATAGAAAGTTGCGTGAGCAATGGAAGAAAGGTATTGCTGCGAGTGTGACAGCAGAGGAGGTAGCAAAGTATTTTCAGGGAGTATGCCTGTTGTGCTGTACGGAGGGAGATAGTAAGGAGCGGATAATCAGGGATATAGCTTTGGCTGAACGGTATTTCGAATACGCGAGTGTGAATGTGTTTTGTGAGAATAGTACCACAGTCAAACGTGATGATACTTTGACACAGTGGTTTGTCGCAGAACTGTATCCGCAATTGAAAGAAGCAAAGAAAATAGAGGTATTAATTAACAATACAGATTTAGGTGTAGGATGAAGTACGATGAAGTGATGATAGGTTTGAAGCAAGGTAAGTATGCTCCTGCGTATATGCTTTGTGGAAAGGAGTCGTATTATATCGACTTGGTAGCCAACTACATAGAGAATAATGTGCTGGATGAGATGGCGCGTGAGTTTGACCAGACGATTATCTATGGAAAAGACTTGAGCGGAGGCGATGTATCGCCTGTAATAGGTGCTGCGCGCGGCTTTGCTATGATGGGAGGATACAAAGTCATCATTGTTAAGGAGGCGCAAAACATCAAGAAGTGGGAAGCGTTGGCGATGTACATGGATAATCCGCAGCCATCGACGATACTGGTGTTCTGCTACAAGTATGGTTCGCCAGATAAGCGACTAAACTTGTTTAAGAACTGGGAGAAGAAAGGTGGCGTGCTGATGGAGTCGGAGCAACTGCGTGATTATCAGGTGGAGAAGTGGATTCGTGATTATGTGGCAGATGAGGCGAATAGGCGAAAAGCGAAAGGCGAGGAGGCGATAAGGATAGATGAGAAGGTGGCGAAGATATTGGCAGATAGTATAGGAAATGATTTGACACAGATAGTGGGTGCGTTGCAGAAGTTGATAGACGGTCGTCCAGAGGGTGTGAATGTAATCGATGCGGCGTTGGTGGAGCGAAATATCGGTATATCTAAGGACTTTAATGTGTTTGAGTTGCAGAGCGCATTGATTGCGGGCGATGTGGTAAAAGCGAATCGCATTACGCAGTATTTTGCCTCGTCAAAAGATCACCCGATGGTGAAGGAGTTAGGAATATTGTACGGATTCTTTGCTAATTTGATGATTTACCACTACTTGCCTGATAAGACAGACCGAGTGGCAGCGAGTGCGTTGGGGATATCGCCGTACTTTGTGAAGGACTATGCGGCCGCTGCTAAGCGTTATTCGGCAGGAAAGACGTTCGCGATCATAGGGTATTTCCGCGAGATAGATGCAAGGTCGAAGGGTATCAATAATCCGAGTGCGAAGGATGCGGACTTGTGGAAAGAGTTGATTTATAAGATTTTGCATTAAGAGATCGCTTCGCTTTAGATCGGCGCAGGGCGCCTGTAGATGGTAGATTGCCCTTAGGGCTGTAGAGCGCTTCGCTGATAGAAATAATGAAAAATAACAACGAGATTGCCGAAGGGCAATCTCGTTGTTGTATTGAATGGTATAGGGAGTTGTTATTTTTCAAACTCAATGATATAACCACGGGCAATAGCGCGCTTTTTGGTGTACACTACCCATTGCTCAATGGAAGTAGTAGTGGTGATGTTGATAATTTGTTGTGTACCAGTTAGATTAGCGTTCTTGTACATCTCGCTAATGGCGTTGTTGGTCAATGCTTTCTTAGAGAGACCACCAATACCGAATACATAAGTAGCAGACCACTCGCCTTCAACTTGACCTACGATCTTGTAGTTTGCTTCCTTGAGGATGAGTTTTGTCTCAGGCATGTTGTGATCATAAGGTGTAGTGTTGAGACCTGCGCAACTTGCGAAAAGTACTGCTACGATGCAGCCGAGGAAAAATTTGATTGCTTTCATCTTGTTTTATGTTTTTTAGTTATTTGCGAGTGCAAAGGTACAAAAAATAATTCACATATGCAAATAAAATTTACCCCCCCCCTATATTGTTTCTAAATTGCTGATAATCAGTTAGATAGTTGGCTGTGCTCTCTATGGTGTGAGGAGGGGAGAAGTATAGGATTGTTGTGTAATGTATCGGTATAGTATGCTGAATAACTAATTAATCACTAACTAATCACTAACTAATAGTTAACTATTGATAAGGGGAAAGTAGGTAAAAATATAGGGGGGTATATTTCGAGGGTGCGAGCTTTGTGGAGAGGATAGATTTCGGACTCCGCCTGCGCTACGCGCATTCCCCCGAAATTATAGAAGGATTTTTACTAAAATGTATGCAAAGACACTACAAAAAATGCGGGTATATACGCAAACGATCATTGTATTCAAAAGCAGCTTTGCTGCTATCATAAGCCATCTCAATGCCCTCTTGTAAGCGAGCTTTCAGAGGACATTGATTTGTCTTATAGGATAGACAAAAGTCTATCTTTTTTGAAAATAATGCTCGCTTTGCTTGCGTATGTGCATTTTTTGTAGTACCTTTGCACCCGATTTTGAAAGAGGATAAATTTGACTGCTTGCGACCTCTATAAAAGAATGCTAAAAACTTGTACCACAAGCATAAACAGTCGGCTTGTGGATTTTTTTGACCCTAACAATAAGAATGAACTATTTATTTACATCGGAGAGTGTCAGTGAAGGACACCCAGACAAAGTGGCAGATCAAATTAGCGATGCCATCCTAGACCAATTCTTAGCATTAGACCCAAATTCACACGTAGCTTGTGAGACTATGGTGACCACAGGACAAGTGATTGTGGCAGGCGAAGTATCCAGCGAGAAGTACGTGGATATTCAAGGTACTGTACGCAAAACCATTGCAGAGATTGGTTATACGAAATCTGCGTATAAGTTTGAAGCAGAGAGCTGCGGCATCTTGACTGCGTTGCATGAGCAGAGTGCCGACATCGCCCGTGGTGTGGACGGTCAAGGAACAGAGAATGTAGGTGAACAAGGTGCAGGCGACCAGGGAATGATGTTCGGTTATGCCAGCGATGAGACGGAGAACTATATGCCATTGACTTTGGACTTGGCACACACCTTAGTTTATACGCTTGCGCGCGTGCGTAAGGAGGGCGAGGAGATGTTGTACCTCCGTCCTGACTCTAAAAGCCAGGTGACTATGGAGTATAGCGAGGAGGGTGAACCATTGCGTATTGATACGATTGTGGTGAGTACTCAGCATGATGAGGATGTGACGCAAGAGCAGATCAAGGCAGATATCCAGCGTGTGCTGTTGCCACGTGTAGCCAAACGTGACGCGAGATATGCAGAGTTGCTGAAGGGGGACTTTAAGTTGCTGGTTAACCCAACAGGTAACTTCGTGATCGGTGGTCCTCACGGTGATACGGGTCTGACAGGAAGAAAGATCATTGTAGATACCTATGGTGGTCGTGGCGCTCATGGCGGTGGCGCATTCTCGGGTAAAGACCCATCGAAAGTGGACCGTTCGGCAGCTTATGCAGCACGTTGGATTGCGAAAAACATGGTAGCTGCTGGCGTGGCGAAGGAGATGCTGGTGCAAATCAGTTATGCCATCGGTGTGGCGCAGCCAGTGAGTGTGTGTGTGAATACCTACGGTACTGCGAAAGTGGCGTTGAGCGACGGCGAGATTGCAAAGAAAGTGAGCGAGATGTTCGATCTCCGTCCACAAGGTATCATCGAGGCGCTGAAGTTGAAACAACCTATGTATGAGGAGACTGCGCGCTATGGTCACATGGGACGTACCAACGAAGTGGTGAAGAAGCAGTTTGTGGATAATGGTCAAGTGATTGAGCGCGAAGTGGAGTTGTTTACTTGGGAGAAATTGGATAAGGTGGAAGAAATTCGTAAGAATTTCGGTGTTTAGTGGACGGCGTGGTACGCCTACAGTTTAGTGTTTAGAGATTATGACTAAAGTAAAACAATCATGGTTAGTTGTGGGCATTGTGCTGTTGGCATTGGTGCTTGACCAGGTGTCGAAAGTGTACATCAAGACACATTTCGAACTAGGTGAGGCACGCGAAGTGTTCTCGTGGTTTTGGATTGTGTTTGTGGAAAACAATGGCATGGCTTTTGGTATAGAGTGGTTTAGCAAACTGTTGCTGACATTGTTTCGCATTGTGGCAGTGGGAGTTATCGGTTGGTATATCCATACGATGATTTACAGACAAACGGTTCGTACTGGCTATTTGGCGACCATTGCGATGGTGATTGCAGGTGCGCTGGGCAATATTATCGACTGCGTGTTTTATGGAAAAATTTGGGATTATGCAGGTTGGTTCCACGGTAGAGTAGTGGATATGCTGTATTTCCCGTTGATTAGAAATGCAGCGGGTGAATGTCTATTCTTCCGACCAGTATTTAATATCGCTGATTCGTTTATCACGGTAGCGGTGTTCTTGATTATCATTTTTTACCGCAAAGATTTGGATGAAAGTTTGAATCAGATATTTCCAAAGAAGGATAAATGAAGCAAAGGTGGCTTGTAATAGCATGTGTGTTGTTGGCAGTAGTGGGGTGTCGTCCTCGCGGAGTATTGTCGAACCACGAAATGCGCGAGGTGCTGTATGATTTGCATCGCGCGGATGGTGCTATACAGGTGGCAGGTTACAACTACTCGCACGATCAGGAGGTGGCGGGTTACTACAAGAATGTGTTGGATAAACACGGAATCACGCAGGCGCAGTTTGATTCTTCATTGGTGTGGTACACGGATAATCCGCAGATTTTCAATAAGATCTATCCGAAGGTGATAGAGCGATTAGAGGCGGATCTGGAAATAGAAAGACAAATTCGTGAGGCCAAGCGTGCAAAGAAATCATCTCAATCCAATGAGTCAATATTACCCGAATGCAATAGGCGTGATATGGAAGAGTTGATGAAAGAAATGCGAAATGGATTGGAGAATCCATGGAAAATATGGAAACCAGAAGAATTTTGTAAAAAAGATGTCATAATATTTGGTCAGGTGAGTGCAGATACCATAGCATCTACCGACACGCTTGTAACTTCGAGGGCACCAATTTCGTCCCTAGAAGGGACTCAACCACCTCGAAGCTACGGTCGCTAGATGCAGCCGATGTGCAACTTTTTTACTAAAAAATGCATTTTTTCTCAAAAAAACTTGCACATATGCATTTTTTGTAGTACCTTTGCACGATTTTTCGGGCGATTTGGTTTCTGACCTTTAAAACCCTTAAAACTTTTAGAACTTTTTAAACTAATATTTATATTAATTCGCTATGTTGGGCAGTGGGGCTCTCGGAGCACGTAAAGTTGTCTGTCGGCATGGTCAAAACATTAAAAAACAAATGGATACATTAAGTTACAAGACTGTATCAGCAAACAAGGCAACTGCTCAAAAAGAGTGGGTTGTTATTGATGCTGAGGGCCAAGTACTTGGCCGTATGTGCTCGAAGGTAGCTAAGCTCCTCCGTGGCAAGTACAAACCAAACTTCACTCCAAACGTGGATTGTGGAGATAACGTGATTATCATCAACGCTGCTAAGGTAGAGTTGACTGGTAACAAGTGGAATGAGCGCGTTTATGTTCGCTACACTGGTTACCCAGGTGGTCAACGCGAGATGACTCCAGCTGAGATGTTGGCAAAGAAAGGTGCTGACGTTCTTGTTAAGAAAGTGGTTAAGGGTATGCTTCCTAAGAACCGACTTGGCAACAAGATCATCGCTAATCTCCACGTGTTTGCAGGTGCAGAGCACAACATGCAAGCTCAACAACCAAAACAAATTGACATCAACACACTTAAATAATTATTGAAGATATGGAAATGATTAATGCATTAGGTCGTCGTAAAGCAGCTGTTGCTCGCGTTTATGTACAAGAGGGTACCGGCAAGATCACAATCAACGGTCGTGATTTGGATGTGTACTTCCCAAGTCCAATTCTTCAATACGTTGTTAAGCAACCTCTTAACAAACTTGAAGTGGCTGAGAAATATGATATCAAAGTAAACCTCGATGGTGGTGGCTACAAAGGTCAAGCAGAGGCTTTGCGTCTTGCAATTGCTCGTGCTTTGGTGAAGATCAACCCAGAGGACAAACCAGCGTTGAAGGCTGAGGGCTTCATGACTCGCGATGCTCGTGAGGTAGAGCGTAAGAAGCCAGGTCAACCAAAAGCACGCAAACACTTCCAATTTAGTAAGCGTTAATATCCAAATAGCAGTGACTCCGTGGTGGCAACTTGTTGCTCGCCACGGATTACTCTGTTATTCCACGCGTGCGCGCTTCTCTGCGTAAACGTGGCAGATGGATAAATTATCATTAAAAATAATTCAAAACTAATCAAACAAAATGAGAACAACATTTGATCAACTTCTCGAGGCTGGCTGCCACTTTGGCCACCTCAAACGTAAATGGAACCCAGCTATGGCTCCTTACATCTACATGGAGCGCAACGGTATCCACATCATCGACCTCAACAAGACTGCTGTTAAAATCGACGAGGCAGCTGAGGCATTGAAAGCTATCGCTAAATCTGGTCGCAAGATCCTCTTCGTTTCTACCAAGAAACAAGGTCAAGAGGTAGTTGCTGCTAAAGCTCAAGAGGTAAACATGCCTTATATCACTGAGCGTTGGGCTGGTGGTATGTTGACCAACTTCCCTACTATTCGTAAGGCTGTGAAGAAAATGTCAACTATCGACAAAATGATGTCTGATGGTACATTGGATAACGTGTCTAAACGCGAGAAACTCCAAATCACTCGTCAACGTGAGAAACTCGAGAAGAACCTCGGTTCTATCGCTGACCTAACCCGTCTCCCAAGCGCAGTATTCGTAGTGGACGTAATGAAAGAGCACATCGCTGTTGCTGAGGCTAACCGTTTGGGTATTCCAGTATTTGGTATTGTTGATACCAACTCTAACCCTAACAATATCGACTTCGTAATCCCAGCTAACGATGACGCTACCAAGTCTATCGAGGTTATCCTTTCTGCTGTATGTGCAGCTATCCAAGAGGGTCTCGAGGAGCGCAAGGTAGAGAAGGCTGACGAAGAGGCTGCTGCAGCACAAGCTGCTAATGAGGCTCCAGCTCCAAAAGAGCGCCGTCAACGCGTTCGCAAAGCTGCTCCAAAGGCAGAGGCAGAGAAAGTAGCTGAAGCAGCTGCTGAATAATTTAGAATTTTGAATTAAGAATTAAGATTTACGACAATGGCTGTTACATTAGCAGATATTAAGAAACTGCGCGACATCACTGGCGCAGGTATGATGGACGTAAAGAAGGCTCTCGAGGAGGCTAACGGCGACTTCGAGGTAGCTAAGGACTTGCTCCGTAAGCGTGGTCAAGCTATCGCTGCAAAGCGTAGCGAGCGCGAGGCTTCTGAAGGTTGCGTTTTGGCTAAGGCTGAGAATGGCTTTGGTGCAATCGTAGGCGTGAAGTGCGAGACCGACTTCGTAGCTAAGAACGAAGATTATGTGAATATGGTTAAGGCTATCCTTGAGGTGGCTATGACCGAGAAACCAGCTGACCTTGAGGCACTTAAGGCTTGCAAGTTGGGTGACTTTACCGTACAAGACGCTGTTACTGAGCGTTCTGGTGTTACTGGTGAGAAGATGGAACTCAGCGACTACGCTTTCCTCGTAGCTCCTAAGGTAGATGCTTACAACCACCTTGGCAACAAGCTCAGCGCACTCGTTGCTGCTGACGCTGAGGATGCTAACGCAGAGATCCTCCATGGTGTTTCTATGCAAGTAGCTTCTATGGCTCCAATCGCTTTGGATGCTGACCACGTAGCACAAGAGGTGAAAGATCGTGAGCTTTCTGTAGCTATCGAGAAAACCAAACAAGACGAAATCAACAAAGCAGTTGAGCAAGCTGTTCGCAAGGCAGGTATCAACCCAGCTCACGTAGATAGCGATGATCACATCGAGTCTAACACCGCTAAGGGTTGGTTGACCCCAGAGCAAGCTGAGACAGCACGCCAAATCCGCGCTACTGTTCCTGCTGAGGCTGAGGCTAACATCAACATGAAGAAAGTGGAGATGATTGCACAAGGTCGTCTTGGCAAGTTCTTGAAAGAGAGCACATTGGTAGAGCAACAATACATCATGAGCGAGAGCAAAGAGCTCGTGAAGGACGTTTTGAAGAAGAACAACGTTAACGTAATCGACTTCAAGCGCGTAACCCTCAACCAAGAGTAATCAAACTGATAAAACAGCCCTCCGCGCAAACGGGGGGCTGTTTCTTTTTATAAAAAGCGAATAACTAGAAATCCTAGTTCGACTAGTGCTCCTAGTCATACTAGAAAAATTCCTTAGATACTATGTCACAAGAAACCCTCACCCCTGCTCCTGCTAAAAAACGTCTCCTATCTTTGGACGTTTTGCGTGGTATCACCATCGCGGGCATGATCCTTGTCAATAACCCAGGTACTTGGTCACATATCTATGCGCCTCTTCGCCATGCGGCGTGGAACGGTTGCACACCTACTGACCTCGTTTTCCCATTCTTCGTTTTCTGTATGGGTATTGCGATGTATATCTCCCACAAGAAGACCAATCACGCCTTCACTTGGCCTGTGGTTAATAAGGTTATTACGCGTGGTATGCTCATCATTATGATCGGTTGGGCACTCAGTTGGCTAGGAATGTTTCTTGGACAAATCACCAAAGAAGGTACCACCCTCCTGCAAGCCGTTTGGACTTATCCAATCGAGCATATCCGTATCTTGGGCGTCTTCCCTCGCTTGGGTCTTGTGAGTATCTTCGGCGGCTTGCTCATGCTCGCTGCTAAGCCTAAAAACTGCCCTTGGGTGGCTGCTGTACTCATGGTCATCTATTGCATCATGCAGAGCGTAACCAATAGTTTCGAACTCAACGCTGCCAACATGGAGTCTATTGTGGACCTCAAGTTGCTCGGCGACAACCATATCTACCATATGACCAATGCTGCAGGCGAGCGTATTGGCTTTGATCCAGAAGGTGTTCTTTCTACTATCCCTTGCGTAGCGCATGTGTTGATTGGCGCATGGATGGGACATCTCATCATGAATGTCAAAGACAACTGGGGCAAAGTTACCCGCCTTCTCCTTGCTGGAGCGGTGATGATGCTTTTCGGTTTCTTGCTCGATTATGCGTATCCGATCAACAAGAGCATGTGGTCTGCAAGCTATATCCTCGTAACATGCGGTTTGGCAAGTTCTTTGCTCGCTATCTTGACGTGGGTGTTGGATATCCGTTTGCCAGAGCGCAACGAAAAAGAGGCTACCACCAAATGCGAAGTAGCAACTAAGAAAGTGGCAAACAATTGGTATAAGTTCTTCGAGTGCTTCGGTGTTAACCCATTGTTTATCTTCTGCTTGAGTGCTATTGCGGTGTATGTGATGCGTAGCATCCGCTTTGAGTTTAACGAGCAGATGTACAATGTCTGGAGCTTCTGGTACAAGGTCTGCATGCAGCCTCTCTTTGGCAACGAAGGTGGCTCTTTGGCTTGCGCACTCAGCCTGGTTCTCGTCCTCTGGGGCATTGCTTACCTCCTCTACCGCAAGAAGATTTATATTAAGCTATAAATTTCAAGTAACAAATAATTTTTGTAGCGTAATAATCAGTGATAATCAGTGTTATCAGTGGGAAATATGATAATTGAGATTTCTCGAGCGTAGCGAGTAGGAGTTAGTTATGTCTAAAATTGCAACTATAGGATTTTTCGACGGTGTCCATCGCGGACACCGTTTCCTGTTCGCCCAGTTGCACGAGCATGCCAAGCACCATCAGCTTACCCCTGCTATCTATACTTTTGACCGCCATCCCAAGGAACTGCTCACAGGTCAAGCGCCTGCTATGCTGACCACGCATGACGAACGAAAAGCTTTGCTTCAGAACTACGGCGAAGTACATTTCCTGGATTTCGCTACGGTGCAACAGCTTACTGCTGAGCAGTTTATGTGCTACCTCAAGGAGCAAGAAGGAGTAGATACTTTGCTCATGGGCTACGACCATCACTTCGGTTCAGATCGCCTCAAGGGCTTCCATGAATACGAAAAGATCGCACACAAAATAGGATTGCATATTGAGCGTGCACATGAGTGTCTAGTGGACGGTGTGCCTGTTAGTTCATCGCGTATCCGCAAGCTTATGGCTGCGGCACAGATTGACCAAGTCAATCGCCTTTTGGGCTATACCTATAGTGTTTCTGGCGTAGTAGAACACGGCAATGCCATAGGTGCAACACTTGGTTTCCCCACAGCGAATATCCGCCTCAACTCTGCCAAGCAACTCCCTGCTAGTGGTGTGTATTCTGTTGTAGCTCATGTGAATGGAGTAGAGTATAAGGCACTGGCGAATATCGGTACCAATCCAACCGTAGGCAATGATCATCTGTCTTTAGAGGTGCATTTGCTGGATTTTCAGAGTGACTTGTATGACCAATCGCTTTCGATCTCTTTCCTACATTTCCTCCGTGAAGAAAAGAAGTTCGCCTCTCTTGACGAACTAAAAAAACAAATTACAGAGGATATCCGAGAGGCAATACGCTAAAAAGTGCTGTTGGTTAAGATTATCGTCATACCTAAACCCTACACAGTAGCGCAGCGTTCACTAAACTATAAATCGCCGTTTATGTATTCCATAGACGGCGATTACTTTTCTCTTATAAATGACGCACAATATCCATTCATTATTCCCATTGTATCCCCCTTTCTTCCCCCTTTCTTCCCCCTTACTTGCCACCTGTCTTCATAGGGACTTCATAGGAACTTCATAGGAACTTCATTGGAACCTCATTGGGACTTCGCCGTATTATAACCGAAAGATCTCCGAGAGAATTAGGGCACATCGCCCGATGTTTATCGGGTACTCCCTTGCCTATATCCCATAGCCGCTTGCGGCGTCCTGTAGGCACAAGTGCCGTCCTATAGCCCTTCGGGCGTCCTGTGCGCTTGCGCACTCGCCTTTAAACATTAAACTATAAACTTTTTCTACTCAAAATTTGCACATCCGCAAATTTTGTAGTACCTTTGCAGCGCAAACGAAGGTTTGCAGACATATTAAAAGCGTTTATTAGCGCTTGTTTTGGTTTCCTGAAATCTGGTAAATTTCTAACTAAACCCAAAACAAGAAGGCAGTAAACGCCCTTTGGGATATGTATATCCCGCCGCAGAGCGTCCCTCGTGGGCTGCTCTGTTTGGTGGCATTTCATATTCGGCGTGGGCGTTGCTTGCTTATTCTCGTTTAGTGGGTTTACCAGAGCCTCAGGAAAGAGAATAACAAGAAATGATTCCACGCTTTTTTTGTGTCCATACAATAACAACATTCTAGATTATGGATAACAAAAAGAATTTAATGTATTGGAGCATAGGTACTTTGTTACTTTTGTGCATTGCTATTTATCCTAATATTGTTTATGCTATTATTAATAATAGCGGCATCAGTTACATAATCACAAGCATAATTTTCGCTTGCCCTATAATAGGGATAGTAGCCATATTACCACGCAAATGGATGTACTGCGTTGTTACCATTTTATTAACAATCATGTCTATTAT
>JAZOVR010000083.1:0-2341 GCA_045658785.1 Paludibacteraceae bacterium
TTCATATCCTAAAGACAATACATTATATGTGGGAAAGTCAGAAAACATCGTAGATAGAATAATGAAACATTTAGGTTATCATCAACAGAGAGATAAGCATGGACTGCATTTGTATGATTTAGTTAAAGAGATAGATTATCATATTATCTTCAACTTGCATATATATGTCTTTCCACAAGAATGCAAACCTATTATGGAATTATTTGAACGATCATTAGCTGAAGTTCATCCCACTTTAGTTGGAACTCATAACTAAACATTAAAAAGAATCTATATTTTTCTAAAAATTAGGGAGTAACTAATAAATCCTACTGATTGTGCACTTTGTGCTTAGAGCACGCTCTTTCCCCCTTCCCCTCGAATACCATTCGAGCCTCTAGTGCGGCTAGTACTCCTAGTGCTACTCTCTTTCCCGTCACCTGTCTAGTTCTCGGCGGTAGTTCGCCAAGCTTAATCCCCGCCACCGGTTTTGCTTTTGCCAGAGGTCTGGTAAATCCTCCCCGCCTTTACACTCTACACCCTACACTTTACAAAAAAAAATCGCATTGCTCTTGCATATATCAAAAATATGTTGTACCTTTGCACCGCATTCAGTGTAAGGGAAGCAGGTGAGAGTCCTGCACAGTCCCGCTGCTGTGATTCGCAATCCGATGTTCAAATTCTTATAAGTCACTGGTTCTTAGCGAACTGGGAAGGCTGAACAAAAGGAGCGATAAGTCAGAAGACCTGCTGCGTGCCACATATAAAGACCGCCTTTGGCTGCTAGACCGGCTGACCCCTGTTAGACCGCCTGCAGCTGTTAGATCGCCCAACGGGCTGTGAGACTCTAAGTCTAACTTCTAACAGTGAGCAAGGCGAACGATCTAACTTCTAACAACAAAGTGGTCTGATGTATGTGAAGTTGAACGCTCTCGGGGAATCGAGCCAACGACAATGACGCAAAGGTTTTCAATAGTATCTATGGTACGCTTGTACGCGTATAGGTATTTGATAGATGTATCAAGTACCCATTTGTTGTATCCGATGGTCAGTGGCTATATTCTTCGTGGATTATCTTACCACATTGCAGCCGACCATCACCCTGCCATGTTGCTCGCATAGAGCAGATGGTTGGCTGTTGTGTGGTTAATGCTGAATATTAACCATACAAACAAGATACAATATGAAACGACTATTACAGTTTTCTTTTTTTAGCATTATTGTGCTCCTCTCATCGTGTATCATTGACGATGATATCACCACATCACTACCACCGAAGATCCTGCTTGACAGCGAAACAGGTATTTATACTGTCAAGATAGGACGCGAGATCACCATCGCTCCCAACTACGAATCAGCCGAAGGAGCAACTTACTACTGGACAATGAATAATGAGGTCATAGGCACCTCTCCCTCTCTCACTTTTATTAGTGATGAGATAGGCGAATACTACATTGTTCTGACCATCAGCACGGATAGCGGCACGGATAGCGAAGAGATTCGCGTGGATGTTGTGGAGCTGGAGATACCTACCGTATCTATTGCAGGTATAGAGCAGCTGACCATAGCGGTTGGCACACAGATCCAACTGAATGCCACGGTACGACAAACCTCCCTCCCCACCACCATCGCATGGCATATCAACGGCGAACAGGTTGCTGAGGAATTGTTCTACACCTTTGTAGCCAATAACACGGGCGCGTACACGATTGTATGCAGTGCGCACAACGAGGATGGCACACATAGTGATAGCGTACAGATTGCGGTGGTGAATGCGGACGAATTGCCTTTCGTATGGGAGTTTGCACAGTATACCTACCACACCGTAGTGGGGCGTAAATTGGCTATCCAACCTTCTGCACAAAGCCATACAGATAACCTTACCTACACTTGGCAAGTGGACAGTCAAGAAGCAGTAGCAGGCAGTTCTTCCTTTGTATTTACCGCCGACAAAGCAGGCGAATACAGGCTGACAGCTACCGCCCAAGCAGAGCAGAATGGACAGCAAACGACCATCGCACACACCTTCACCATCACCGTATATTCAGCAAACCAATTCTATCGCTCTAAAACTGCCACATCTGCAGCAGACTGGAATAAAGTGTTCGAATACACACCTGCTCCAGGTCAGTTCATCAACGAACTGAAAACAGGTGGTTTTGACGACACACACACAACGCCCGAAGCGGCTGTCGCTTATGCCGAAGCGCGGATGAAAGAGGTTGATCGCAATGGCAATCCATCCCCTAACTGGGTATCATTGGGTGGTTTTGGTGGCTATATCGTGGTCGGTTTTGACCATAGTATTGATAATTCAGGCGACTACGATCTGGCTATTCTCGGCAACTCGTTCAGTGGCTCC